>URMA01000036.1 GCA_900548875.1 uncultured Porphyromonadaceae bacterium
CCCCAGCCAGTATGGATACGGTTATGGCCGCTACAGCTATGGCAATGAGGAATAAACTTTAAATAAACGACAAACTATGCTCGATTTCTTTCGGAAAAAATATTCTTTTGCCGAGTCCGGCCTGTTAAAAGGCCTGACCGATCACCATTCCCATCTGCTGCCGGGTGTGGACGACGGATTCAAGCAACTAGAACAGACGCTCAAGGCTTTAGAAGAGATGGAAAAGCAGGGAATTGCAGAAGTGTGGCTGACGCCCCACATCATGGAAGACATTCCCAACACACCCGACTCGCTGAAAAGCAAGTTTGAAGTTCTGAAAAAAAACTATCACGGCAACATCCGGCTGAATCTGGCAGCAGAAAACATGCTCGACAACCTGTTCATCCAGCGGTTTGAAGAAAACAACCTGCTGCTTATGAACGACAACCGAATTCTCGTTGAAACATCCTATTTCAACCCACCGATGGAATTTGACGGCCTGATTGGAGACATACTCAACAAAGGCTATTGGCCGCTGCTGGCACATCCGGAGCGATACAAATATATGGATGAGAACAAATACCGCCAACTGAAGGAACGCGGTGTCCTGTTCCAGCTGAACCTGGGCGCGATCGTCGGCGGATACAGCCCCGAAACCCAGGCTAAGGCAAAAAAAATTCTGCAAAACGGATGGTACGACTGCCTGGGCAGCGACATCCACTCATTCAAACATCTTATCAATATCATTAACTCAAAAGCACTCACAAACAAAGAGATCCAACTTTTGGAGAAATTGACAAATTCAAACAATCTACCCTAAGAAATCCCCTATTTATAGATATTTTAATATGAAAGTTTGTTTTATTGGCTTGGGATATATCGGACTCCCAACTGCAATTATCGCCGCCAAACACGGCGTTACTGTTACAGGGGTTGACATTAACCCGAAAGTAGTAGAAATGACCAACCAAGGTCACTTGCATATCATCGAACCGGGAATGGAAGAAATGCTGCAAGATGTGGTAAAATCAGGAAGACTGAAAGCATCCCTTACCCCAGAAGAAAGCGACGCCTACCTTATTGTTGTTCCGACTCCGTTCAAAGGCAATCATGAGCCGGATATCTCCTATGTGGAAGCTGCCACACGCTCGGTACTTCCCTATTTGAAGGAAGGCGACCTCTACGTCATTGAATCGACTTCTCCTGTCGGCACTACCGAAAAAATGAGAGACCTCATCTTTTCCGAACGTCCCGAACTGAAAGATAAAATCTACATTGCCTACTGCCCGGAACGCGTACTTCCCGGCAACGTCATCTACGAACTCGTTCACAACGACCGCGTTATCGGCGGTATCAACGAAGCTTCGACCGAAAAGGCAATCGAATTCTACAGCCAGTTCGTACAAGGCACACTGCACAAGACGAACAGCAAGACAGCTGAAATGTGTAAGCTTACGGAAAACTCTTCGCGCGACGTGCAGATCGCTTTTGCCAACGAGCTTTCACTCATCTGCGACAAGGCTGGAATCAACGTATGGGAACTTATCAGTCTCGCCAACAAGCACCCGCGTGTCAATATCCTGCAACCGGGCTGTGGCGTAGGCGGACACTGCATCGCAGTCGACCCGTATTTCATCACTGCCGACTTCCCTGTAGAATCGCAACTCATTGGCAAGGCCCGCGAAATCAACAACTACAAGGCGTTCTGGTGTGCTGAAAAAGTACAGAATGCCATGCTGAAATTCGAGTTGGAACACCACCGCAAACCGTGCGTGGCCATGATGGGTCTGGCATTCAAGCCGAACATCGACGATCTGCGTGAATCACCGGCAAAATACATCACGACAAAGGTAATGCAGTCATGCAACAACGCTGATATTCTAGTCGTTGAGCCAAACATAACGTCACACAACGTGTTCAAACTCACCGACTATCGCGAAGCCTACGACCGCGCTGACATCGTCGTGTTCCTCACAGCCCACGATCCGTTCAAGACTCTCCCCTACCGCGAAGACAAAGTAATCCTCGACTTCTGCGGAATTTTTAAGAAGTAAAAGAGTTTACGGTTTACAGTTTACGGTTTACAGACAGCGTGCCTATCAGGTGCAAACAATCAACTGCAAACCCTAAACTGTAATCCGTAAACTGTAAACCCCAAACACAACAATGTCCAACTTTTTTGCATTCGAAACCCTTGATGCCTATAAAGCATCAAGAAGTATCGTTAAAGAAGTCTATACACTCATCGATACATTTCCAAGCAAAGAGGATTTTGCACTCAAAAGTCAAATCCGAAGGGCAATAATATCTGTTCCTTCAAATATTGCGGAAGGAAGTGGACGCCAGCATTCAAAAGAGCAGGCACATTTTTATGAAATCGCCTATGCTTCACTGCTAGAAACCTTCTGCCAGCTTGAGATTGCAACAGATTTAGGCTACCTAAGCGAAACAGAATTCAAAAAAATTGGCGAAAAAATAAAGACAACTTCAAAGTTAATCGCAGGCTTACGAAACGCATGTTACAGAACAACCCGGTAAACAGTAAACCGCAATCTGTAAACTGTAAACCACAATCTGTAAACTGTAAACCGTAAACCGTAAACCCTATAGTTATGAAAAAAATCATGCTCGTTTTCGGAACCCGGCCGGAGGCTATCAAGATGGCGCCGCTTGTCAAGGAGTTCCAGAAACATCCCGATACATTCCAGACCATTGTCTGTGTCACCGGTCAGCACCGCGAGATGCTCGACCAAGTGCTCCACATCTTCGATATCCATCCCGACTTCGACCTCAACATCATGAAGCAGGGACAGGATCTCTACGATGTGACTGCCCGCGTGCTCACAGGTATGCGCGATGTGTTGCATGAAGCGCAGCCCGACGTTGTGCTCGTCCACGGCGATACTACCACAAGTACAGCCGCCGCTCTTGCCGCGTTCTACCAGCAAATCCCCGTAGGACACGTCGAAGCCGGACTCCGCACGCACAATATCCTCAGCCCGTGGCCCGAAGAAATGAACCGCCAGATTACCGGCCGCATCGCTTCCTACCACTTCGCCCCGACGGCACTCAGCCGCCAGAACCTGCTGCAGGAAAACGTCGACGATGCCAATATCACCGTTACGGGCAACACCGTCATCGATGCCCTTTATTGGGTAGTCGACCGCATCAAGAACGACCGTTCGCTCGACGCTGAGCTTGAAGAAGTGCTCCGCCATGCCGGCTACGATGTCAACCGCCTTGCCGACGGCCGTCCGCTCGTGCTCATCACCGGACACCGCCGTGAAAACTTCGGCGACGGATTCATCAACATGTGCACAGCCATCAAGCAGCTCACCGAGCGCTACCCGAACGTCGACTTCGTCTACCCGATGCACCTCAACCCCAACGTGCGCCGTCCTATCCACGAAGTGTTTGGCGACGACCTCAGCAACCTCGGCAACATGCACTTCATTGAGCCGCTCGAATACCTCTGCTTCGTCTACCTCATGGAGAAATCCACCATCGTGCTCACCGACAGCGGAGGCATCCAGGAAGAAGCCCCGGGACTCGGCAAACCCGTGCTCGTCATGCGCGACACCACCGAACGCCCCGAAGCCCTCGAAGCCGGCACAGTAAAACTCGTAGGCACCGACCGCAAAAAAATCTTCAACGAAGTGTCGACCCTTCTCGACGACGCAGCCGCCTACGCCCGCATGTCGCAAGCCGTCAACCCCTACGGCGACGGCCTCGCCTGCTCACGCATCGTAGAACGATTAAAATAAATCACTGGTTTACTGTTTACAGTTTACGGTCTACAGCCCCACCCGGCACACGTTCAACCGTAAACTGTAATCTGTAAACTATAATCCGCACACCATAAACGGTCAACAGAAAAAAGCAGTAAACAGTAAACAGTAAACTGTAAACACAATTCATGTCTGACAATTCAGCAAACAACAAGCGCATAGCTAAAAACACTCTGATGCTCTATATCCGGATGCTCTTGATAATGGGAGTAACACTCTACACATCCCGAATTATCTTGCAGGCATTAGGCATTGACGACTATGGAATTTACAATGTAGTAGGTGGAGTTGTTGCTATGTTTGGCTTCATCAACAGTTCCCTCAGTGGAGCTTCATCACGATTCATAACTTACGCTATTGGCAAAGGAGACAAACAAAAAGTACAAGCTACGTTCAATAGCATTGTCACAATTCATTATTTAATAGCTGCAATTGTATTTATCCTTGCTGAAACTATTGGACTTTGGTTTGTGATGAACAAACTCGTAATCCCCATTGAAAGACAGACAGCTTCATTTTGGGTATACCAAAGTGCAGTATTATCATCCGTCATAATGATTGCATCCGTACCATTCAATTCACTGATAATCGCTCACGAACGGATGGGTGCCTTTGCCTATATTTCAATATATGAAACGCTTGCAAAACTTGGAATTGTATTTCTATTATTCGTTTCCCCAATAGACAAACTAATATTCTATGCATTACTAATTGTTGCGGTTCAAGTTTCTGTCAGAATTGCATACACTGTCTACTGCAAACGAAATTTTACCGAGAGTCATTATAAAATTAACTGGGACAAAAAGCGGTCAAGAAAAATTTTCAGTTATGCTGGATGGACTATGAACGGCCACCTTGCAATCATTGGATACACACAAGGCCTAAACATTTTATTAAATTTGTTTTTTGGTCCGGCCGTTAATGCCGCAAGAGGCATTGCTGTCCAAGTACAAAGTGCCGTATCGCAATTCTTTACGAATTTTCAAGTCGCGGTAAATCCACAAATTACAAAATCTTACGCACAAGGAGACTTGAAATATATGCACACTTTAGTATTATCAAGTTCTCGATTGTCATATTATCTTATGTTGCTGATATCCATTCCAATATTATTTCACGCAGACTTAATTCTTGGGATTTGGTTAAAAGAAGTTCCAGAACATACTGTGGAATTTGTTCAAATCATGTTGGTTGTCAGTATGATTTACACATTTAAAAATCCGACCACAGCAGCAATCCATGCAACAGGAGACATTAAAAAGTTCCAAATCATTGAAGGTTCCATGCTACTTTCCATTGTACCAGTTGCATACATTCTACTAAAATTCTTTCACATAAATCCGGAAACAGTATTTTTTGTATATTTTATTATAGAAGCAATGACCCAATTAGTAAGAGTTTTTATCACTTATCCCAAAATACAACTGCCTATTCATTACTTCTTTACTAAAATTATTTTCCCGGTTACAACTGTAACGGTTGCATCACTAATCGTTCCTACTATAATTCATTACTATTGTGACATTAACAAATTCATTGAATTTATTGGAATTTCAATAATTTATCTGTTCTCAAGTATTTTATGCATATATTTGTTCGGATTACAAAAGGCTGAGAAAAAAATGATACGAGATAAATTTATTAACAAAATATATCGGCGATGAATCCTCTAATATCAGTAATCGTTCCGGTCTACAATGCTGAAGCATATCTACATAGATGTGTTGACAGCCTATTGGCACAGACATTCCGTGATTTTGAGATTCTGCTCATCGATGATGGAAGCCCCGATAAATCTGGAGACATTTGCGACCAATATGCTCGACAAGATGATCGCATCCGAGTATTCCACAAAGGAAATGGAGGAGTCAGTAGTGCACGGCAATTGGGAATCGAACTAGCAAAAGGAGAATACAGCATCCATTGCGACCCTGACGACTGGGTAGAGACAAATATGTTGGAAGAGCTCTATAATAAAGCAAAAGCAACTGCTGCCGATATGGTCATTTGTGACTTTTTTGTTGATTCTACACAAAGTACTACAATTTGCAAACAGCCTATCAAATCCAATTATAGTAATGATGTTTTAATTCAACTATTGGAAAATGAACTTCATGGCAGCACATGTAACAAACTAATTAAACATTCGTTATACAGTCAATATAATGTGCATTTTCCTAATAGTATTGACTATTGCGAGGATTACTGCGTAATGATCCAATTACTACAACACAAACTGCATATCGAATACCTTCCCAAAGCATTCTACCACTATAACCAATTCGACAATACAGAATCCATTACGCGAAAAAAAGACATAAAAATTATCCGTCGAGTAATGGCTTTTATTCAAGTATTGGAACAATTGATTATGCAAATTCCAAACAGCGAAAGATATATAATAATACGAAAAGAATTTGTATTACTCACTGCTGCAACTTACAAAATTTTACCATTTAAAAACATTATTAAATTATATCCTGAACTTAGAAATAACAGAATTAGGACACAAAACAAAATAAAACGAATCCAATTATTTTGCATTAGACACAACATTCCTATTGGGTTTCGACTAACTCAAATTTTCAACAAAACATTTTTATTTATTAAAAAATTCTACTAAACAGAATGAATATATTATTTTACTGCAATGAATATCCACCTTTCAAATCAGGAGGAATAGGAACCGTTACAAAAATTGTTGCAGAAGCGTTAGTGAAACGTGGGCATAATATATATGTTATAGGATATTATCCCACAAACACAACACTACCAGAATATTCAGAAATTAACGGGGTCCATATTTATCGATACAATTTAGGCTATCGTGATAAAAAGTGGAAGCATTTTCTTTTTATGATTTTAGTCAAACTTCATCTTGCACATTTAATTGTCAACAAAGAACTTGTTTTCACAGAAAATAAAATAGAGACGTTAATTCTAAACGAAAATATTGATATTTTGGAGATTACAGATTATTACGATTTTAACTTATACCCAGACAAACATAGAACGTTTAAACAATTTTGTATCCCAACAGTTCTTAGAATACATGGTTCTGTATCATTTCTTCAGGATTTAATAAAACATCAATTAAACCATAAAACAAAAGAAAACGATTCAAAACACTTTAATCGATGTGATCATCTCTGTGCTGTCAGCGAGTATTCACTAAAATATATCCAAGAAAATTTTGATACCTCACATTTCAAAACCCAATCAGTCATTTACAATCCAATAGAAGAGTATTTTCTAAATCCCACACAATCATCAAACTCTAATGATATCCTTTTTATTGGTAAATTAACAGAAACAAAAGGATGCTATTCACTGCTAAAAGCTTTTAATATTTGTGCTGAAAAATTTCCAAATATACAACTACGATTAGTCGGGAATGGCAATATAAAAAAAGCTAAATCATATATAGATCCACAATTTACAGATCGAGTTCATTTTTTAGGATTTTGCGACCGAGAACAAATAAAAAAAGAAATTGACAATTGTATATTTGCTTGCATCCCTTCGTTTTTTGAGACTTTCGGAATGGTTGCAATTGAAATAATGGGACGCCAACGTACATTAATTTTTACGGAACGGACATCTGGCAAAGAAATTATTTTGAATGATATAAATGGATATACAGTCAATCCCGAGAATATTGAAGAAATCGCGCAAAAAATAAATATATTATACACAAATCAGAACAAGCGAGAGTCACTTTCTACATGCGCTTATAATACTGTGTTACAAAATTTCACAACAATGAATATAATCGAAAAACTTGAAAATTTATATTTTTCAATAAAACAATAATTATGCAGAGGAATAAGCTACTCATCATAGACAAACATCATTTTGGAACTTTAACAGATAGTTACAAATGGTGCGAATACTTGCGCAATGATTATAGCATTACAATGCTATGTTTCGACACAGGCAGAGAAAAAATGCCAATGGATGGCATCAAATTCAAATATGTCAACTATAGCGGGAATTTTACAATTCGCGGAATTCGATTTCTGCTTACTGCTCTTTGGTGTGCATTATTTTTCAATGGAAAAATAATGGTCGTTTATTTTGAAAACTGTCAATGGCTAAAACGCTTGTTGCCATTCAAAAAAATGATTGTTGATATCCGAACTTTATCTGTTATTCAAGATGCAGAAGCAAGAGAACGGTTTGATAATAGAGTTAAATCAGCTTGTAAAGAATTCGATATTATAACTGCTATATCTGAAGGCGTAAAACAAAAACTTCATCTGCCTAATAAACATATTGAAATACTTCCTTTAGGTTCCGATGTTATTTCAGAACAACCCAAAGACTATTCAACCCTTAAATTACTCTATGTCGGAACATTCGCTGACAGGGAGCTACACAAAACGATTGAAGGATTAGCTCTTTTTGTTAAAAGCAATCCTGATATACCCATTAAATATGATATTATTGGTGACGGTTTTAATAATGAGTTACAAGAATACAAAGCATTAATCTACTCTCTTAATATTGCAGACAAGGTTACTTTACATGGACAATTACCCTACAATCAGTTAAAACCTTTTTTTGAGAAATGCAATATCGGAGTATCATTTGTTCCAATTACTGAATATTTTGACCATCAACCACCAACCAAAACATTTGAATATATTCTGTCTGGTTTATACACAATTGCAACAGCAACATATTCAAACGAGGAATTAATAACCGCTGAAAATGGTATTTTAATACATGATTCAGCTACTGATTTTGCTAATGCCATATCCATAATCTGGAAGACTCATACAAAGTTTGATGAGCAACAGATCCGTAAATCCCTTGAAAAGTATTCTTGGAAAAATATTGTAAACGGTATACTCAAACCTATCCTAATTCAACTATAATGCTTCAAAGTATAATAGTCTACACATTAACAGGTCTTATCTTATATGCTCTTGGACGGAACCTTGCATTACGGGATGCAAGAATGCAACGAACATTTCATCATCCTACTTCATTCTGGAGTCCGGAAGTGTGGTTGTCAATTCTTGTATTTGCCATAGTGGCAGGATTACGTTACAACGTAGGAGTTGACCACCTAATGTATTTGCAATTTTATGAAGACATGGCAAAACAAGGATGGATTACTCGAGAGACCCTCGAGCCTGGTTTCTTGTTTATCATAAAAATATTCACAGAACTCAATCTGCATTTCTTTTTCTTCTTTGCATTCTTGGCAGCCATACAATTATTTTTTGTATATTATGCATTTCGGTATAAAAAATATCTGCTACCCTATATTGGCCTGTTCATTATGCTTGGCCCGTTTTTCTTAAACTGGATGAATGGAATACGCCAATGTATCGTGATGTGTTTTTTTATTTTTGCCATTGAATTCATCCAACAAAGGAAATTACTTCTCTACATAATTTCAATTATACTCGCAAGTTTAATCCACAAATCTGCCTATCTGTTAATTCCTATTTATTTTCTACTCTGGAAACCTTTTAATATTGGGAAGAACAAATATTTATCCCTCGGGATTCTTTTCTGTGCAATTATCATCGGCCTAACACCAACATGGCTAAACATTTCATCTCAAATCACTTCACTGCTTCAATTAATGGGCTATAACTATTATGCCGACAACATACAAACAATCGCAGAAGAAGAAAATATAGTTATGGCATGGGGACCCAGTCGTTTGGGAGATTTAATTATCACTATTTCCATTTTTTGGCTATACCCTAAAATGAAAATATTCTACCAATACGACAAAACCTTCCCATATTACTTCATACTATTTTTTGTTGGTTCTTGTCTCTATAATTTATTCGTAAATACGTCTCATATCTTTTTAAGGCCAATCGAATATCTAACAATTTTTAAGCTTCCATTAACCGCATACATGCTCATTTTTTGCAAAAAGACTCACAAAAAAATACTGTTTTACTTTCTGGCATTTATTGCATTCTCATACATTTACTTTGTTATCTACAAATCCTCTTTAATCCAAAATCCTTTTCAGGATTTTTCATCTTATAAATTCTTCTTTAATTATTAAACTGTATGAAAAATTTAATTTCATTCTTGCTATACCTCATAGGGCTAACAATCAACAAAAAAAAGTCGAAAATATTTTCGATATATTTTCATAATCCCAAGCCTCAGAATTTTGAGAAAATAATTATATGGTTATTCAAACATGGGTATCAAGTAATTGACTTACCCACATTTCTAAACTACATTAACGGGACAAAGAATTTAGCCCAAAAATCTGTTTACATTTCATTCGACGATGCATGGAAAGGAAATCTTGATTTACTTCCGATAATTGAAAAATACAACGTCCCTATTACAATTTTTTCCCCGGTCCAACCTTTGGAAGAAGGAAACTATTGGTGGGAATTTGTAAACAAAGAAGGTGGAAGAAATTTAGTTCAACAAGTTAAAACCTATCCATCCAAAACTTTCAAGAAAACCATTACTGAACTGAAAAAAAAACAACATATTGACCGTTCGGCAATGACAAAACAACAACTCATTACCATTGCCCAACATCCTTTAGTTGACGTTCAATCACACAGTTACAGCCATCCTATTCTAACACAATTAGATGAAACTGAATTACAAACAGAATTAGAGCAATCGCAGAAGGAACTTTCTCAACTTCTAAACAAGGGAATCTATGCATTCAGCTATCCAAATGGTTCCCTTTCCAAGCGAGAGATTGAAGCAGTTTCAAAATACTACAAATGTGCATTTACAACACAATCGAATTATCCTTCTTTTGGTTCCAATCCACTAGTAATACCCCGTATAGCCCTAACAGATGACTATTGGAGCAATCTAGCTAAAATGATGGGAACTTGGGGAATAATAAAGAAACTAAAACACTAATTAAAGTTTTTATGAAGATTCTAATTAATACGCCACGCTTAGTTCCACACGGAGGTGTCGCTAATCATTATATTGGATTAAAAAAATATTGGAATGAAAATGTTTTATACAATCCTATAGGAAAAAAAGGGAGTAAACCTGGTAGCGGAGTATATCGATTACCGCAAAATATTTTCTCATTCATATTAAAAATTATTCAATTTAATCCTGACATAATATTGTTAAATCCGTCACTTAACAAATCTGCGATTATCAGGGATCTAATCTTTCTCCGTATTGCAAAAATGCTTAGAAAGAAAACTGCTGTATTTTTCCACGGTTTTAACAAGGAATCTATTCCACACTTAAATATTCCTAATCTCACAAAGCAATTAAATAAATGCGAATGTATCTTTGTATTGGCTAATGAATTTAAAGAAACCATTCGTTCTTGGGGAGTAACGGTACCGATTCATCTAACGACTACAAAAGTTGACGATAAACTTATTGAATCTTTTGATATAAACTCCAAAACTGGGAAAATTGAGAAGATTCTATTTTTAGCACGCATAACAAAAGAGAAGGGTATATTTATTACCCTTGATGCCATTAGACTAATACAAAAAAAATATCCCCATATAACACTAACAGTTGTTGGAGACGGACCGGATTTGAATAACGCTAAAGCGTTTTGTAACAATCACAATATAAAGAATGTCAAATTCTTAGGCTCTCTATCGGGAACAGATTTAATTACGGAATACAAAAATGCAGATCTTTACATACTACCTTCCTATCACGAGGGTATGCCAACATCCGTTTTAGAAGCTATGGCCTTCGGGCTTCCTATTATTTCACGGCCGGTTGGAGGTCTTTGTGATTTTTTCATAAATGAAGAAATGGGAGAATTGGTAGGCAGCCTTGAACCTCAAGATTTTGCAAATAGCATAGAAAAATTTATTCAAAAAAAAGAATCTGATATAAAAGCTATTTCACATCGAAACTACGCATATGCAAAAGAGCATTTTTTAGCATCTTCTGTTGCTGTTTCATTGGAGAAAACACTTTCTTTGTATACCACATAATAAGATAATTATTCCCAACAAATATTCTAAAGAAAATATTGTCGCATAAACTTTATATCAAGTTCTTAAGTTAACTAAAAATCGTAAAATTGAAGTAAATGTTAATGATCACAAAATCAAACGCATTTAATCTACATATACTGCAAAATAAATTCGCATCAATTACCTAACATCTAAAATAATTTATATTATGTTTGATTTAATGACTTTATACCGTATCGCCAATTGGTGTTTTAGGCTCAAAATTCCAATCATTCCACAAATTATCCGATTAGCCATGTTTATGTTCCACGGCTCACGTATTCCTGCTAAAACCAGAATTGGTAAAGGTACTAAATTTACAGCCAGAGGTATGGGAGTTATAATGAACGGAGACGAAATTATAGGTGAACATTGTCAAATCGGACATCATGTAAAAATGCTGCGCAAAAATCCATACAAAGAATGTGCTCATATTGGAAATAATGTATACATCAGCTCCGGAGCAGTCATTATGGGCAATGTCAAAATTGGGGATAATGTTATAATTGGAGCAAATGCGGTAGTTACCAAAAGTATACCAGAAGGATGCATTGTGGGCGGAATTCCAGCAAAAATTATAGGACACACGAACAGCTTAAATTATGATTTATTTAAAAACGAGAAAGACAAAGAAGGGTTTGCCCCTTATATGATTGACAATAATGCAAACTAACATTCTAAAATCATTCCAAAGCCTTCGGAAATATTGCGAAGCTGAGAAATTCAAAGGATGGGATCCGTATGACGGATTGAATTCCAAGATTTTTCAAGCATTGCCTTTTTTCAAAAAGTCGGCTATTTGCCGACTGATTATGATTCAAGGGTTCAAACGCAGTCCTTTCAACTTACGACGGCTAATGCTTGTGCCCAAGGGTTATAACGCCAAAGGCATCGGGCTTTTTCTTCAAGGATATTGTAATCTATATAAAGCAGTAACAGAAAATCCTTTGCTAGAAAACAGTCTGGGTACTGCCGAAGAACTGAAACAACAAATCAACGAACTGGCAGAACTACTTATCAGCCTACAGTCGAATGGATACAGCGGAGCATGTTGGGGGTACAATTTCGATTGGCAAGCACGCCGTCTGTTTCTATTCCCCAAATTCACTCCTACGGTAGTTGCCACCAATTTCTGTGCAACAGCATTGATTGATGCATACGAAATAACGGAAAACAAACGCTATCTCGACATAGCTTTATCGGCCGCAAAATTCGTGATGAACGACCTGCACAGAGCAGATTACAACGGAGGATTTCTATTTTCCTACAGCCCGCTGAAAGGAAACGACACCGTGTTTAATGCCTCATTGTTGGGAAGCAAACTGCTTAGCTATTGCTACCGTTATACTGGAAATGAAGCCTATCGCGACGCTGCACGCCAATCAGTCGTGGCATGTTGCAACGGACAAAGTGCCGACGGCTCGTGGGTATACGGCATGCTCCCTGTACAATCGTGGATTGACAGTTTTCATACCGGTTACAATCTCGACGGCCTGATTGCCTACGAAGAGCAAACCGGCGACACTTCATTCCAAACGAACATTGAAAAAGGCTTTGATTTTTACATCAACAACTTTTTCCTTGAAGACGGTTCTCCAAAATACTATCATAACCGGCAATATCCTATTGACATACACTGTCCTGGACAATTATTCGTCACTCTGTCGAGACTTCACCGATTTGACGAATATAAAAAATTGGCCGAAAAGGTTCTTGACTGGACAATTAAGAATATGCAGGACAAAAAGGGATATTTCTACTACCAGCTAAAACCCGGTATCAGCTCACGCATATCCTATATGCGATGGAGCAATGCGTTCATGTTTAATGCTTTAAGTTATTATATATTATCACAATGCAAGACAATAGAGTAAGCCTAAGAGGCGTAAAAGTCCACCCGTTCCGCTCGTTTAACGAGCTTTTGGACTACGTACAAGGCAAAAAAGGTATCCTTGTGGCCATCAATGCAGAAAAGATTTTGCATGCCACACCACAGACCCGTGGAATAATCAACCGAAATATAGGTTACTGCGACGGAATAGGCGCAGTGATGGCACTCAAAAAACACGGCTATGACGCGGTAAAGCTTCCCGGCTGTGAACTATGGCTAAAAATTGTAGAACGCCTTTATAAAGAAGGCAAGTCGTTCTACTTAGTTGGTAGCAAACAAGAGATTATCGAGAAAACTGTGGCAAAACTGAAAGAGGAATTCAAAGGCATCAACATCGTAAATTACCGCAACGGCTATATACACACTGACGAAGAACGCAAAGCGCTGATTGACGATATCGCGAAATGCCGCCCGGATGTAGTGTTTGTAGCTATGGGCTCACCAAAACAGGAGCTACTGATGGAAGAAATGATGGAACGACACCCTGCTATCTATCAAGGTTTAGGAGGTAGTTTTGATGTTTATACCGGCAACGTGAAACGCGCTCCCAAATGGTGGGTTGACCACAACCTCGAATTTGCCTACCGCTTGCTGAAAGAACCAAGCCGTATCAAACGACAAATTCATCTGGTGCGCTTCCTCGCCATGGTGAAAATGGGGAAAATATAATTCATAACACCACTCTTTTTTCTAAAAGCTACTATCTTTGTAGCACAATTTACCAATTATATGAAGCGTTTATTTTTAATTATATGCCTGCTTGTATGCCTGACGGGATGCAAGACTCAGGAGAAAATCAACTACCTTCAGGATGTTGAGCCGGGAGTGCCACAACAGATTGAGAGCCGGCAAAGTATCATCATACAGCCGAAGGACATGCTGTCAATCATTGTTTCGACAAAGGATCCTGAGTTGGCAGCAATGTTCAACATGTCGGTGCAAGCCAACCGTGCAGGTGTTCCGACTGAGTCTTACAACAGCAACCAATATCTTTCGGGTTACGTGGTGGACAACAACGGCGACATTGACTTTCCGGTGTTGGGCAAAATTCATGCTGCCGGACTGAGCCGCTGGGCTTTGCAGGAAAAAATTGCCCAAGAGCTGACCGAACGCGACTTGCTGAAGGACATGGTAGTGACCGTCGAGTTTATGAACTTCAAGGTTTCGGTACTCGGCGAGGTAAAAAATCCGGGGACTTACAGCATTCAGGGCGACAAGGTGACGATTCTGGAAGCGATAGCCATGGCCGGCGACCTGACGATTTACGGACTTCGCGATGAGGTGTACGTCATCCGTGAGGAAAACGGCGAACGCCAGAATTTCAGGCTCGACCTCCGCTCAAAGGACATTTTCAATTCGCCCGCCTACTACCTGCGCCAAAACGACATTATCTATGTGCAGCCCAACGAGGTGCGCGCCGGACAGTCGACCATCAACCAGAACAGTGTACGCTCCATCAGCCTGTGGCTGTCGATCACTTCGCTGCTGACATCAATCGCCATACTCGTCGTAAACCTTGTAAAATAAGTAACGTAACCGACGCATCCAACAGCACATGGACAATCAGGAAGAAATCATAGAGCAGGATGACTCGAAAGGACTCAACCTATCGGAAATCATTGCATGGTGGCGTTCCAACTGGCGGTTCGTTTCCGTGTCGACTGCAGTATGCCTGCTCTTGGCTGCCGTCTATATACTTTATGCCCCGTCAAAATACACACGAACTTCGTCGTTCACGCTGAAATATTTTGCCGACGGACGCCCCATGATGCCCGACATCGTTGAGCTGTCGAACCTTACCGACATGTATTTCAGCAATACGCTCGACAACGAAATGGCATTTTTCAATTCGCAAACGCTGCTGAGCACGATTGTCGACCGACTGGGACTCCAATACAGCTACTATCAGGATAAGACATTGGGCAAAAGCCAGGATCTTTATGGACTGGAACCCGTGAAAATAAAACTGACGGAAGCCGAAACGAGCCGACTGGAACGTGCCGAGATGAACCTGACAATCGGACAGGACAGCACCGTCACGCTTTCCGACTTTATCATCAACGGCGAACCTGCAAATTCACGCCCCATAACAATCAAGCCCGGAGAAACCATAGAGACCCCTGCCGGAAAACTGACGGCTGAGGCCACCGAGAACTTCGGGGCATTCCTGGGCAAAAGCATACGCATGTCGTATGTCTCCACATTTCTGACCGTCAACGACATTCGCAAGCGTTTCAGCTTCACGCTGACCGACAAGTATTCAACCGTCATCCAATTCACTTTTACCGACGCATCCATGCAGCGGGCCGACGATTTTCTTAACATCCTGCCCGTTGTCTACAACGAACTTTGGACAGGACAGATGAAGGAAGCCGCAAACAAGGCTCTTCCCATCATTGCAGAAAAATTGCAAAGCCTCGAAAAGGAACTGGCGGAAACGGAAACGGCCATGGCCGACTACATGGCTGACAACAGCATTACGACCATCGACAATGACAAACTGCGGATTGCCAAAGAGCAAACCGACTACGACCGTCAGGACTTCGAAATCCGTACACAGATACAGATGGCCCAAGCAGTATACAACGGCCTGTCGACCGACGAGCTCCACGCCATCCCCATGCCTGCCGGTATCGACAGTCCGAATCTGCTGAAAATGGTGATAGAATACAACCGCCAACTGGGAGAGCGCGAACGACTTGCGGCGGCTTCCGGCAAAAATCATCCCAAAATTCGGGAAATCAACAAGCAGCTTACACTGCTCAAAAACAACATCACCAGTTCGGCACTGAAATTTATCCGGGAACTGGAGATAAAGCGCGACCTCATTGCTGAAAAAAGGAGTCAAATCCAGTCGAGCATACCCGACGCCGCCAACAATGAAATGGCCATAACGATTCTCGAACGCCGACAGAAAACGAAGCAGGACATTTACCTCTATATGCTGAAAAAGCGGGAGTCACAACTGATGGCATCGCTCACCGACGTACAAGTGGTGAGAATCATATCGAACGCAAACGGCAGCAACCTGCCCGACCGCCAATCCTCCGCACTCATTCTCGCCATTGCGCTTGTTCTTGCTGTTTGGCATCCCCATCGGATTTTTTGTGCTCTGAAAAGTGTCGACAACAGCGTACACACATCGGACGAACTTATTGCAACCGGCATTGATGTTATCGGTGAAATACCTCAGCACGGCCGATTACCGATAAAAAGACGCATCGGTAACCTGTTGAAAATCAACCGTCCGGATTCTCATAAACCGTCAATAGTAGCCAATCCGTCGAGCAGCGACGCTACGAACGAAAGCCTGCGCCTCATCCGTGGCAACCTCAATTTCATATCCCGCGACAAACATGAAGTGCTGCTACTTACGTCCATCAATCCCGGTAGCGGAAAAACATTTGTAAGCCTTAATCTTGCAATGACGATGGCATTCAGCGGTAAACGTACGCTACTGATTGATTTGGACTTACGAAGAGCTACATTAAGCAAATGCGTCAATTCGCCACGGACAGGAATCGCAGCCTGCCTTAACGGAACGGCAAAAATTGAAGAAGCAATTCTGAAAAACAGCCTGACTGACAATCTCGACATACTGCCTGTCGGGACACTGCCCGTCAATCCTGCCGACCTTTTGGCATCCGACCGTTTTCAGGACCTCATGACTGAACTGAAGAAACGCTACGACTTCATCTTCATCGACAGCGCACCCGTAAACGTGGCCTCCGACACGGCATCCATTTCCCACTGTGCCGACCGTACGCTGTTTGTCGTGCGTGCCGGAATGCTGGAGAAACGACAGGTTTCATCCATTGAGGATTTCCGTAACACAGGAGCCCTTCCCAACCTGTCAATCATCCTCAACGGAACCGACAGGCCGCACATCAATATGTTTCTAAAACGGTAAGCGACACACACGCTTACAGCATTTATATACGAAAACGAGCCATCTGCATGCCGCAGACAGCTCGTTTTTGTTTTATGTCACTCCGTCCTGTCAGTGAATGTACGGAGATGTAAAGCCCAGCAGTTTCAAGCCACGCTGCACATCCTCGTTCTGCATGAACAAGTTCCAAAGCAGCTGCGAACGGTAGTTTTCAATCATCACTACAATCGGGCCCTGGTCGATGGCGAGATATGATTTCACCACCTTCTCGCCCGTTCCCAAGTTGAGAGCGTCATAGAAACCATATTCTCCGAAGGCAATGTCGCCCAAGTCACGGTAGAGATATTTCAACACAGCCATACATTCTTCCGGAGCATAAGGCATTGACGACAAGGCGGCAGTAGGAGCCACCGTACCGTTATCATTGTTGCCCGGAGCATGGGCCAGATAACCGGCTATCGGACAATCGGAAGCTGTCAAGCCCCAGAAATTCTCGGAATAGCCCGTAAATTTCTTCGGATTCTCAATACAGTAGGCACGGTTGATCAGCGTATGTGCCTTATTCTGTTCAAAATAGTTTTCGCAAACATCATCCTTCAATCCACGCGGATCAAGTCCGAGGAACGAATAATGACAGAAGAACAACGGTCCGCCCATTTCGCTGTCGCTGCCCAACGGCAAAACGATATTATAATAAGTGCGGCCGTTCTTGATACCCCCGTTGCTTGTATAGCCTTCCACATACACATCCTTCGTAATCGGATATGTCGGAGACGCAGCGGCCAGCACATAAGCAATGAGGCCCTCGTTCCAACCGCGAATGTCGAGATTCATTTCAAAGCCATAGTTCTTCGACCAATGCCATGTCAAGCAATTTCGTCCTTGTGTGTAATACGACCATTCGACACCTTCCCAAATATCTTCAATATCGTCGGCGAGTTTCTTTTCTTCCGCACTTCCCGTTCCAAAATATTCCTTGGCGGTCAGCAGTCCCTGCATCAGGAATGCAGTTTCAATCAAGTCACCACCGTCATCTTTCTGACTAAAAGAATTCACTTTACCGGTTGCCGCGTTATACCAGTGAGCATAAGCACCGTGGAAACGCTCCACCGACTGAAGGAAATTGACAATCGAACGAATATTCTCATAAGCCTGTTCGCGGGTAATGAAATTACGCTCAGCACCGGCTATCAACGCCATGATTCCAAAACCCGTACCGCCGGTTGTCACCACATCACCGCTCGTATTGCGTTCACGTATCATCTTTGTTGTCGGATGTGCAAAGTCGTAGAAATACTTCAGCGTAGCAGCCTGCACCACATCAAGCAGTTCATCGTCCGACAACAGTCCGATACGAACCGACTGTTCCTTCATTTTCACTTCCTGGCTATAAGGATAGCCACCGGTTTCCACCATGCGGTAAGTCACCTCTGTATTGTCGGCAACGTCCAATGTTTCCACATAAGGGCTTTCCTTAACGCCTTCCGCCACTTTCTCGAAAACCACAGCATCGTAGGCACGCCAAATGTCGTAAGCCTTTCCGTCAGCTGTCCACTCCAGCGTCACCTTGGAGCCGTCGGCCTTCACCGTAAAATCGACAGTTCCAACCGGTGTAGCCGGCTCCTCTTCAGAGCATGCAAAAAGAAAAACACTCATTGCAAGCACTGACAAAAAACACATTAAATTTTTCATAACACCAAATGTAAACTAATTTGGAGACAAAGATAATGCAAAGAAATCAAATGAATCACCAATTTTCTGACAATATAACATTAAGAACAGACATAAAAATACCGTTTTTAAACATAATTTCCCGGAAAACCATCAAAATATCCAACTTTCCACTAATTCTAAAACCAACGGAGATTCATGGCGTGGAGGAAGGTTTTGTCGAGGGGGAGGCCGGAGGCGTCGCCGATGACGGCGTCGGTGTAGCAATACGGACAAAGGGCCGTTTTCCCGTCGACATCGTCCACCCAGTCCACTATTTCAGCGGGCGCAAAGGTTCGGCAGCACGAAAACCAGCCGCAGGTTTCCGACGCTTTGATTTCTTCCTCGTTTTCAAACGAATGCCGGTGGGCTTCCTTCATCCGCTCGTCGGAAAGCATCTGGCAAACCAGCTGCACGACCTCTTCCGATATGTGATGATGCGACGGAACGATACCCCCGAGAATACCTAAATCGTCCGCCATCATGTCCCTGTATTTCAGTCCCAACAGTTCGTCGGAGTCGCCAAAGAGAGCTGTAATGTTTTTCCGGTCCGCTTCGGGCAACCGCTTCAGCCGCCATTCCTGAGCCGCATAAGTGGCTATCAGTTCCGGCGAAGGTGCCGGAAATCCTTCAAAAGGCTTCAGTTTCGGCAGCTCGACAGAAGGCAGATAGCACGGATTGACCACAAAGCGACGCACGCCCGTAGTGAGCAACGTCAGGAATCCGCCCAACGAGCAGCCTACAACCACATCAATCCCTTCACGTTCAATCGTTTCACGAATCTGGCGCAACGCCAGTTCACAGTCATCCTGACAATAGTCCATGCCGATGACCTCCCAGTTCTCCGGCTTATGCTTCTTGAACAGCCTACAGCTTCCGCCGTCGGGAGAACCGTTATACCCATGCACATACAATAGCTTTTTCATACTCCTAAAATAGTAATTTTCCCTCAGAATTTCAAGAACGGAATCCATTTTCCGGCAACTTCCGTCAAGGAATCTGCAAACGGAAAGTTTTCGTGTAATGCCTGTAGGGTGAGGGCTGAAGCAACCGGAGCGTGCCCTCGTGAAGGTTCAGAATACGCCGCGCCACCGACAGCCCTATTCCCGACCCTTCCGGCTTGGTAGTAAAAAACGGTACGAAAATCTGTTGCAGGCATTCGTCGTCGACAGCCGGCGCATCGTCGCTCACATCTATAATCACCGACTCGTCCCTGTCGGTTTCCGCACTGATCCGCAATTTCTTCGCACCCGCCTCAACAGCGTTTTTCAGCAGGTTCGACAACACCTGAAACAGCTGCGTTTCATCGGCATTCACGATCAAGTCGTCGGTGGCAATGGCAAGTTCCACCGCCATGTCCTCCAACTCGTGCTTCTGCATGCTGAGCACATATCTGGCAACATCCACCACATAAAGCAACTGCTTTTTAGGCTCGGGTATGGCTGAGAAACTGCGGTACGACCGGATGAAGCGCATCAGTCCGTCGGATGTGGAACGAATCACGCCCAGCCCCTCCCGAATATCGTCCATCTCTGCCGAAGTCTTATGCAGCAGGCTGTCGCTCAGCGAATTGATGGGAGCAATGCCGTTCATAATCTCATGTGTCAGCACCCGTGTCAGTTTCATCCACGCATCCACTTCCTGACGGTCGATAACGGAATAGATATTGTTCAGAATATAGATATTGATACGGTGGCCGTCGTTTGCCGTAATCTGCGACAGGCCGACCGACACATTCGCCACACCTTCCGCCGACGGGAAAGTCACCAGCCGCACTTCCCCCACCGACATCGTGCGGAAAGCATGCCGAAGCCCTTCCGAAACCCTGTCGAGCTGCACCTCGTTGGTCAGTACGCTCACTCCCAGCAACGACAATGCCTGACGGTTGCAAAGCCGCACATTTCCGTTCTCCTCCACGGCTATCACCCCGGCATTCACCGAATCCAGAATCAGCCCGTAGAAATATTCGTTTGCCTTCAGTTTCATTTTTTCGGTCTTGAAAATGGCGGCCAGTTCCTCCAGCGCACGGTTGTAGTCGGCTTTTCCACGGTCGAAGAACCGCATCGAGAAATCGCTGTTGCGCAATGCCTCCACCATCATGCCCAACTTCGACAACGACCGGCGGACATCATGGACAAACACCAGACACACGGCGACAAAACCCGCACACGCCCCCACGGCAAACGACAACGGCGTGTCGCCCGACATCCAAAAACATCCGCCACCTGCCACAACGGCCAGCAACAATGCCATCGCTATCTGAACCAAAGCAAACTTCATCAGAACTTAATGTTATACCGTTTGATTTTATTGTAAAGTGTCTGTCGGGTAATTCCCAACGATGAAGCCACCATCGACAGATTGTTGTCGCAACGCCGCAACGCTTCCTGAATCATGCTGCGCTCCATCTCCTCCAGCGTGCCGCCCGTAGCCGGCTCCGACGTGACACCTCTCGAAATCTGCAATTCTTCTTTTCCCACAATATCGGCATCGGCAATAATCACAGCCTTTTCCACCGTGTGCCGCAACTCCCGGATATTCCCCGGCCAGGCGTAGCTCTCCATTGCCGCCAAAGCGTCGGGAGCGAACGCCCCGACCGTTTTTCCGTACACTTCCGAAAAATGAGCCAAAAAGCGTTCTGCCAGAGGGCGTATGTCCTCCTTGCGCTCACGCAGCGGAGGCAGTTCCAGGTGTATCGTGTTGATACGGTAAAGCAGGTCTTCCCTGAACTCCTCGTCAGCCACCATTTTCGGCAAATTCTTGTTGGTGGCACAAATCAGCCGGATGTCGACGGCAACGGGATTGTTGCTTCCTACCCGTGTCACACAACGGCGCTGCAACACATTCAGCAGCTTCGACTGCTGTCGCAACGGCAGATTGCCTATTTCATCGAGAAACAGCGTACCCCCGTCGGCCTCCTCCACATACCCTTTCCGGTCAGTCCGGGCATCAGTAAATGCCCCCTTCACATGGCCGAACAGTTCGCTTTCAAACAGGCTTTCGGTAATCGCCCCCATATCGACACACACCATCTTCTGCCCGCTTCGCGAAGAAAGCCGGTGTAGTTCCTTTGCCAGCAAGTCCTTGCCGGTTCCGTTTTCTCCGGTTATCAGCACGTTGGCATCAGTTGCCGCCACTTTCTCCACCATGAAACGAAGATGTTTCATCGCGGCCGATTCGCCCCAGTACATAGCCTCTTCGCGCCGTCCGGCCGCTTTCGGCATACGGCTCCGGCGATAGTCGTACGCATTGCAGAGCACCTCCGTCAGTTTACGGTTGTCCCACGGCTTTTCCACAAAGTCAAACGCGCCGTCCTTCATGGCCCGCACAGCCAGCTGAATGTCGGCATAGGCAGTAAACAGCACCACTGGCACCTGCGGAAACCGGCGCAGAAGCTCCCGAAGCCAGAACAGTCCCTCGTTGCCGTTGTTGACACCCGACACAAAGTTCATGTCCAGCAGCACCACATCAATCGCGCTGTCGACCACCGTCTGCAACATCCGCTTCGGAGAATTCAGAGTCCACACCTCTTCAAAAACCGAAGAAAGCAGCATCTTCACCGAAACCAGTACATTCCGATTGTCGTCGACCACCAATAGTTTGCCTTTTTTTCTCACTGTCATTAGCGTTTTCAATGTTCAAGTTGATATTTGACAAAAGGACGAAAGAATATACTTTCCATGCTTATTAATTCAAAATCTGTTCTTGCGTTCTTCTATCCTATAGCTACGCAACCTATATTTTACAAATATAGCGAAAGGCGAAGGCAGAAAACCAAACTTGTTTGAGCTTTATGCTAAGCCGCATCCTATATTCTACAAATATAGTGAAAGGCGAGTGGAGAGACAAACGAAAACAAAGTTTTCAAGTTTGACTATCCCGAACCGCATCCTATATTATCCAAATTTAAGCGAAAAAGGGCCGAAACACGAAATGGATTCGTATTTTCTGCCCTTTCCGCTTATAAGAAATTGGTATTATGCTCAAAAGCCAACTTATTCATATTTCAAATTTTCTACCGGCGACGTATGAGCGGCACGCCAACATTGATAAGTGACCGTACCCACCGTCACTACCAAAAGGAGAACAAACGCCAGGGCAAACACCCACCAGCTCATTTCTGTCTTATAGGCGAAATTCTCCAGCCAACGGCCTACTATCCAATACGATACCGGCACTGACAACACAAAGCTCACAAGTAGTATTTTCACATACTTCACATTGAACATTCTGACAATATCGCTCGTCGTCGAACCGAACACTTTCCGCACGGCAATCTCACGCTTGCGGTATTCACAGTCGAACATCACCAGACCAAACACTCCGATAATGCTTATCAGCACCGCCAGCAGGGAGAATGAAGTAATCAAACCTGTCATTTTACGTTCTTTTTGGTAAGCTTTCTCCATTACCTCCTCATAAAAGCGTACCTCGAAAGGATAATTCTCATCATATTTTTTCAAAACCTTCTGGATATTGTCCACCGCATCAAACATATTGGTTCCTTTTTTGATTCGAATATTCAACACCCGCATTGGAAAAGACATATTGACAATCATCAACGGCTTCGAATACTGCCGCAACGATTCAAACTTCACATCATCAAAAACTCCGATAACGGTAAATTTATTTTTTCCAAAAAATATTTCCCGCCCTACTGAAAGAGTTTCTTTATACGCTTCGCTGGCAAGCTTATTGACAAGAACGACATTTTTATCACCTTCTTTAAAATCCCGGCCTGCCAAAAGTTTGATTCCCATCGTTTTCAAATAGTCAGCCGAAGCAAACATTGTTGCCGGATCCACATCTTCTCCTTCAGACGACTGAAAAACCCAACCTTGCGTATTCCCGTCCACACCCATCGAACTCCAAGAAAGAGAAGCGTCACTGACAAATGGCAACGTACGCATATCATTGACCACCACTGTCAAATCTTCGGGCAACTCCGAAACCTGCCCCAAATCGCAGACTACCAATTCATCCTTTTCAAAACCATAATCGGCAGTTCGGATAAGGTACTGCTGCTGTTTATGCATCAACAACGAAGCGACAATCAATGCCGACGACACAAAAAACTGAATACCCACCATTGTTTTTCTTACAGCCTGTCCGGTTTTTGATATGCCAAAACTACCTTTCAGCACCACAGCCGGAGTATAGGATGTAAGACGTAAAGCCGGAACTACGCTTGCAATTACCCCAACCAATATAGCCACAACCACCATTCCGATTACAATCGGAAGACTATCGGCAAACGACAAGTCGGCTTCCACCAACCACGAATACGAAGAGACAGAGAAGGTATAAACCAACCCGAATGCAAGCAAGACTGACAACAAACAGACGACCACCGACTCGACCATCAACGTAATACACAAGCGCAAACGGGTCGCACCCAATATTTTTTGTGTATTGACACTTTTAACCCTCATCGGGATCAAGGCATTGGAGAAATTCACATAATTTATGCCCGCAATCAGGATAATCAACAATGATATGAGCACCAATATGTCTTCAGTCTGCTGCTTTACCGGTGCGTCAAACCAATTGAATCCGGAAATATTCCCCATATAGTGAACCTGAGAAAGGGGAGTAAATTCAAATTCATTCCAGGAAAAACGTGACCCTTCTTTCTTTGCGCTTTTCAGAAAGTTGTCGGCTTGCTCCTTCAATCCGGCAACAGCTTCATCGGAATCCAGCTTCACGAGCAACACGAAGCTGTTCATATGCCAATTTCCCCACTGCTCGCCATAAACCGTCCTGTCGATACCGGCATATACACAATTTTTAAAACTGTTGTTCTCCGGCATATCTTTATAAATGCCGCCAATAGTCACTTTCCTATCCCTGTCCACGGTTTTTCCTATCACGTCAAGTGTCCCGAAACAATTCATCGCAAAACTTTCCGGAACAAGCACCGTGTTCGGATTTCTCAAGCAGCGGGCATCGCCTGCAGTCATTTCCAGCTCCAAAACATCAACAATGCTTTCGGACGCACATAAATATCGTCCCTTGACCGGCTGCTCGTTGATATAAAACAGCTTGTCGCTCGCCACGCTCCCGGCCTCAATATAGGCATACGATTCAACATGTGGCGATAATCCTCCAATCGTCTCACTCCATTTCGGGCTCACATAAACGTAATTTACGTGTTCTTCCTCATCCGGCCACGAAACGACGAATATCCGCTCATTGCCGGGAATACAGCCATTGTAAGTGCGGTCGTAATACACCTGCAGCATTATCACCATAAACACCGCCAGGGCAACCGACAGCCCTATCACGTTCAGCAACGTCGAGGTCCGGAAACGCCGGAACACGAACATCAGATTTCTATACAGTGTTTTCATTGCCTCTCAGGTTTAAAGATTCGTTTTTCTATTTGCCGTCTGCTCGCTGCCAAGTATCTCGCCGTCGAACATTTCCACAATACGGTGTGCATACTCCGCATCACGGCGGTTGTGGGTCACCATCACCACCGTCGTACCGCCGGCGTTCAGTTCCGACAGGATGTTCATCACCTCCACGCCGTTTTTCGAATCAAGGTTGCCTGTCGGCTCGTCGGCAAGAATCAGTTCCGGCGAACTCACCACGGCACGCGCTATCGCCACGCGCTGCTGCTGACCGCCCGACAACTGATGAGGGAAATGGCTTGCACGGTGACTGATTTCCATGCGCCGCATCAAATCCGTCACAATGCGGCGGCGCTCCCCGCTCTTTATTTTCAGATAGGTCAGCGGCAGTTCAATGTTCTCAAAAACCGTCAGCTCGTCTATCAGATTGAAACTCTGGAAGATGAAGCCAACCTTGCCCCGACGAAGATACGTGCGGTCGCGCTCGTTCAGCTTCGACACGTCGCGCCCGTTCAGTTCATAAACGCCGCCGGTCGGGGTGTCGAGCAGTCCCAACAGGTTCAGCAATGTGGTCTTTCCACAGCCAGAAGGGCCCATTATGGCGACAAACTCGCCCTTTTCCACTTCAAAATTAAGGTTGTTCACAGCTATCGTCTCCACCTCGCTCGTCCGGAACGATTTGCTCAAATTCGTTGTCTTGATTATCATGATTTCTTGGTTTTTATATTATTCTAAAATCAGCTTGTCGCAATTCTTAAACTGTTCATATCCCGACAGCACCACTCGTTCGCCGGGCTGCAGGCCGTCGAGCACCTCATAGAACCGAGGATTCTGGCGGCCGATACGTATTTACCGCCGAGCACATGGCGCAACATCTGAAGCTGTCCTCCTGTGATT
>URMA01000037.1 GCA_900548875.1 uncultured Porphyromonadaceae bacterium
CCCAGCCGTACCGGCCGTTTCCACCACATAACGCTCCTTCTGCAAGGACTCGCTGATGACCTCACGCAACTGTTTTTCGTCTTCAACAACCAAAATTTTCATATTCCGTCCATTTTTTAACGACACGCCGTGCCTGTCTTTTTTCAAAGTTAGCAAATTAAAACTGAAAAGATTCTGAAAATGCTGATTTTCTCACGGGTACAAAATAAAAAAAATTGCCGAGCATCACTGCCAAGCAATTTTAGGGTCAGTTGTCAATAGTGAGTAGTTCGTTTTTAATTTTTACATTTCGTTGCCAGTAGCTTCAAAGAGAGTGGAGCCACAGCTCCCGTCAGCATTTGTATAGGCAATCTTGTAGACACTGCCGTTTGTCTGAATTTCATTTGCCACGGCTTTCGGATAGCTTTCTTCAAATGCTTCCTTAACGGCTTCCGGCAGCTCCTCGGTTTTGATTACCGTTACCGGCTTTACCTGGATGCTGTCCATCGCTGTCGCATCTTGCTCTACGGCTGCAAATGCTGTAATATATAAACCTATTGTTGCTATAAGGGTAATTATCAGAGTCTTCATTTTTTCTCGTTCTTTTGTCTGCCCTTTATTATCACAAAGTCTGTGCCAAACCGGGAATCAAAGTTGTAACAAATTATAAAACAACCACTTATAAAAACGTCGTTTTTTCGTACCAAATCCGGGAAAGTGGAGAATTTCCACACTTTTGGGGAATTCCACAAAAAAATCCACACACTACACACATGGAAAACGGACTTGCCGGGAATATTCCTGACAAGTCCGCCCTTTTCCACTATGCACTTTATTGCAATTCTTTGCCTGAAGAGTCAAATTTTACTTCCTTCACAGAACCGTCGTCGGTCAGAAGCGTTACGAAGAAAACCTCACCGTCGGTTTTGAGCTCCGAAATGGTAGCGTCGGGATAATTGGCTGCCAATGCCTCCTTCACGGCTGCCGGAAGCTGTTCTGCCGAAAGGGTTATCACTTGTTCTGTCGGGGTTTCCGATTCTGCTACATTACAATTTTGCGGAAGTGCAAATGCTGATGCACTAAGACCGATAACGGTCGCCACTGTCAATACTAAAGTTTTCATAGACTGTAAGTTTTAATGATGTTTGTATTAGTTGTCGCCCAATAACGATGCAACCGACGTGCCAAACATCAAGCCCTCGCGGCACTTGACTGACATTCAATCACTTACCTACATTCCAACTAATTCATCACTTTTGCCCATGTGGGGAATTTCTCCCAACCGACCGTTGAATTCCGGCAATTTTTCCACAAAAAAGCCGCTCTCCCCGGCGGGAAAGAGCGGCCGTATGATTTGTCCGACAACCGGTTAGAAATGGCTCGTGCCGTCGAAGCAGTGTGTACACACCTTGCATTTCGGCAGGCCGATAGCCTCGATAAGCGTTTCCAGCGTATTGAATTTCAAAGAAGTCAGCCCGAAGCGTTCGCGGATAATTTCCACCATCCGCTTGTATTCCGGCGAATCGGTCGTGGCATATTTTTCCAGATTCTTGTTTTCATCGCCTTCCAGTTCCTTGATGATGCGGCGTGTAATCAGTTCCAGCGCACTTTTTGACGAAGTAAAGCCGATGAACGGACAGCTGTAGATAAGCGGCGGACAGGCAATGCGCATATGCACTTCCTTTGCTCCGTAATCGTACAAAATCTTCACATTGTCGCGCAGCTGCGTACCGCGTACAATCGAATCGTCGCAAAACAGTAGGCGCTTGCCTTCGAGCATCGCACGGTTGGGCACAAGCTTCATCTTTGCCACCAGCGAACGCATCGACTGGTTGGCCGGTGTAAAGCTGCGCGGCCATGTCGGAGTGTATTTTGAAATTGCACGGTGGTAGGGCACCCCCTTGCCTTCGGCATAACCCAAAGCCATGCCCACGCCGGAGTCAGGAATACCGCAGGCACAGTCAACGACCGACTCGTCCTTCTGCCCCATCTTCAGTCCGCTCGTAAAGCGCACCTCTTCCACGTTGCGGCCTTCGTAACACGACGTAGGGAATCCGTAGTACACCCACAGGAACGAACAAATCTGCATGTCGTCATTCGGCTTGCGGAGCTGTTCAATGCCGTCGGCCGTGATATGCAGAATCTCGCCCGGCCCTATATAGCGTTCCACCTCGAAATCCAGATTTGGGAAACTGGTTGTTTCGCTTGCCACGGCAATGGCATCTTCTTTCTTGCCGACCACAATCGGCGTACGTCCGAGCTTGTCGCGTGCGGCAATGATGCCGTTTTCCGTCAGAAGCAGCATTGAGCAAGAACCCTTCACTTTATTATAGACATTCTCGATGCCCTCGACAAATGTTTTTCCTTGAATGATAAGCAAGGCAATCAGTTCCGTCTGGTTAATATTGCCCGAACTCAGTTCAGAAAAGTGCATGTTGGCTTCAAGCATTTCCGACTCAAGTTCCTTGATATTGTCGATCTTCGCCACCGTAACAATCGCAAACTTTCCAAGATGCGAATGAATGATAATCGGTTGCGGGTCGGTATCACTGATAACGCCAATACCGGAATTACCGACAAATTTGTCCAGTTCGTGTTCAAATTTTGTCCTGAAATAAGTACTCTCCAAGTTGTGAATAGACCTTGAAAATCCAATCTCTGGGTCGTAAGTAGCCAAGCCTCCGCGGCGGGTACCCAAATGTGAGTGATAGTCTGTGCCGTAAAACAGATCAGTCTTACAGCTCTTTTTAGATACGGTTCCGAAAAATCCTCCCATGTTTATGAGTTTAGTATATTTGGTTGCAAAGATAGTGAAAGCCGAGTGGAGAATAAAATAATGAAACTTGTTTCAATTATTTTTTATCCCGAGCCGCCTCCTATCTTCTACAAAGATACGAAAAGGCGAGTGGAGAATAAAATAATAAAACTTGTTTCAATTATTTTTTATCCCGAGCCGCTTCCTATCTTATGAAAAGATAAGGAAAGGTCAAGATTTGACAGAAGAACAGAAGAACAAAATTTTCACGACTGTCAATTTTAAATCTGCGCTTTTATTCTTCTGTCAAAAGATGCATGTATTCAAAAAAGACAGTTTCATAAAATTTAACAGCGTCCGGACGCACTGAGAGGCGGCGGACGCTGATTTTTATGTTTCGCATATCGTTTTTTTATGCTACTTTTGTCGAAGAAACAACAACAACCAAAACGACTTAAAAATGGAACACATTTCACAAAGAATCCAGGTGCTTTCTCCATCGGCAACATTGGCGATGTCGCAGAAAAGCAATGAGTTGAAGGCACAAGGTGTCGATGTTATCAACATGTCGGTAGGTGAACCTGATTTCAACACTCCCGAACACATCAAGGAAGCGGCAAAGAAGGCTATCGACGACAATTTCACATTCTACACCCCGGTTCCGGGCTACATGTCGTTGCGCAAGGCTATCGCCGCAAAGATGAAAAATGAAAACAACCTTGAATTTGCTCCGGAGCAAATCGTTGTTTCCAACGGTGCCAAGCAGTCTTTGTGTAATGTAATCCTCGCCACCATCAATCCGGGCGACGAAGTGATTATCCCGACTCCGGCATGGGTAAGCTACGTGGAAATGGTGAAACTGGCAGAAGGTGTAACCGTTACCGTTCCGGCAGGTGTTGAACAGAACTTCAAAATCACTCCGGCACAGCTCGAAGCTGCCATCACTCCGAAAACGCGCATGCTCCTGCTCTGCTCTCCGTCGAACCCGACCGGTAGCGTATATTCGCACGACGAGCTGAAAGGCCTGGCCGACGTTTTGGCTAAATATCCGGAAATTCTTGTTCTGTCGGACGAAATCTACGAACATATCAACTTCACCGGCTCATTCGCTTCCATCTCTGAATTTGACGCCGTGAAGGACCGCACGATTATCGTAAACGGTGTGTCGAAGGCATACGCAATGACCGGCTGGCGTATCGGTTTCATCGCTGCTCCGCTGTGGGTGGCAAAGGCAACCAACAAGTTGCAGGGACAATATACATCCAACCCTTCATCTATCGCACAGAAGGCTGCCGAAGCGGCTTATCTCGGCCCGCAGGACTGCGTTGAGGAAATGCGCAAGGCATTCGAACGCCGCCGCGACCTCATCGTCGGTCTACTGAAAGAAATTCCGGGCTTGCGCATCAACCATCCGGAAGGTGCCTTCTATATATTCCCGGAAGTTTCGGCCTATTTCGGAAAGAAATACGGCGACCGCGAAATCAAGGACGCCAACGACCTGGCCATGTACCTGCTTGAAGTGGCCCACGTGGCAACCGTGAACGGCGACGCATTCTGCGCTCCGGGCTATATCCGTCTGAGCTACGCTACGAGCGACGACAATATCCGCGAAGCCTGCCGCCGCATCGCTGAAGCATTGGCAAAACTGAAATAATCGGAATCGGGACCGCCCGAACCTGAAAATACAAGAACGAGAATCTCACCTTTACAGAACGTCTGTCGGGGTGAGATTTTTTTTGAATAAAAATAGTACCGCAGTGTAGTTTTTCCGTAGTACGAGCGTCTAACGGGTAAAAACTGACAAGAAAATGGAGACATTGGAAAAAGATTTCGCGAACATTGTCCGAAAACATAAGGACACCATCTACACGGTGTGCTATATGTTTTCACAGGACAGCGACGAAGTGGAGGATCTGTTTCAGGAAACGCTGATCAACCTTTGGAAAGGGTTTGCCCAGTTCCGCGGCGACAGTTCTCCCGCCACCTGGATATGGAAAGTGAGCCTTAACACGTGTATTTCCTTCGACCGCAAGAAGCGGCGGCGGGGTGAATCGGTGCCGCTGTCCATGAACATCAACCTTTTTGAAGACGACGACAACGACAGCCGGCAAATCGAAATGCTGCGCAAACGCATCAACCAACTCGGCCCGTTTGACCGCGCCATCGTGCTGCTTTGGCTCGAAAATATCAGCTATGAGGAAATCGGAGAAATTGTCGGCATCACGGCGAAAAATGTTTCCGTTCGGCTTGTCAGAATAAGAGAACAACTCAAGAAAATGTCAACCCCTAAACAATAACGGCTATGGAAGAAAATGCTCTATACGAAATTGAAGAAATGAAACAGCAGATTGCTCTGCTGCAAAAGAAGCTGGAATCGCAGACGATTGTCAGCGAACAGATGCTGGACAAGGCTATCCGCACCAACCTGTCGAAACTGAACCGTCGGGCTTGGGTTATCGGGGTGATAGGAGCGGTGGCAATACCCTACTGCTGGTACGTGTTTTCCAGCATCCACCTGTCGACAGCCTTCTGCATTGCTACAGCCATCTTTCTTCTTGTATGCATTGCCGCCACATGGCTGCAACACCGCGGACTTTCGGCGGCCAACCTCATGCAGCAGGATTTGCTGACGGTGTCAACAAAAATGCAGCGACTCCGCAAACAGCATCTCGACTGGTTGAAATTTTCCATTCCCACGCTGATTGCATGGCTGGCATGGTTCTGCATTGAAATCAACTCTTCGATTCCCGAGGAACACGCCCGACCTGTTATAATAGGAGCCACGGTCGGAGCAATCGTGGGAAGCATCTGTGGCATCTGTTTCCTGCGTGCTTCGCTGAAAACTATCCGCGAAACTCTCCGGCAAATCAACGACCTCCGGCAAGTACAATCGGAATAACCAACCCGAACAGACAAAACGCCTCTCTCGCTCCGACAAGGACAGAAGGGGCGTTTTTTGTCAAAGCAACGACACATCGCATTTTTAATTTCGTTAGGAAAATACATATTGTAGAAGAAACACATTCTTCGAGGACTTCCGCAAGGCAAAAAATCGGCGGAAAAACCACTCAAAAAACGGCTTTACTGGAAGCCCACTGACGGCATTTCGCCCCACGGGACGATGTGGAATTCATATTTTCGAAAAACGCCGTAAAAACGGCTAAAAATAGCATTCTCGCAAGCGTGATTTTTCAGAACGCCATTTTTTACCATTTTGAGGGGAATTGAAAGATTTTCCGTACGATATATTTTTAACTCCGCTGTTAATTCTCGTGGAAAATATATGTCGGCTGAAAATTGAAAAGCGGACAGACGGAACCATATCACGGACAAAAACAAAAAACGGGAGCTCCGCAAAGAACTCCCGCCGACAGGCCCGAACCACTCGGACCGTATGGATTTAGAAATATTTCGTTTCGCTTCCGAGAATGTCGCTGAGGATATAGTTGGCGGCACGCGATGTTCCGATACGGAAATGATCGTTGTCCAACCAAGCCTCACCGAGGATTTCCTTCACGAGCGTGTAATACTTCACAGCATCGGCTGTCGACGACACGCCGCCCGAAACTTTAAAGCCGACCATGTTACCGGTCTTTTCATAATATTCCTTGATGCACTGACACATCACATAGGCAGCCTCAAGTGTCGCTCCCGGATAAACCTTTCCGGTCGAAGTCTTGATAAAGTCGGCACCCGAATACATGGCAAGCAAGGATGCCTTCTTGATGTCGGCAGCCGTCTTGAGCGCACCCGTTTCAAGAATCACCTTCAGGCGTGCATCGCGTGCGGCATGCTTCAGTTCGGCTATCTCGTCGGTCAACTCTTCATAGTTCTCGCCATAGAACAGGCCAAGGTTCAACACGATGTCCACTTCGTTGGCACCGTCGGCTACGGCCAATGCCGTTTCTGCGGTCTTCACTTCGAGGAATGTTTGGGAAGAAGGGAAACTTCCGGACACCACTGCCGTATCGACACCCGTCACCTCAAGGGCACCGCTGACCACCATCGCGAAATTAGGATAAACGCAAATGGCTGCCACGTTTTTCAGTTCCGGATAGTCGGTTTCAAAAGCGTTGACACGCTCCACCATCTTGCCGATTGACTCCACCGTGTCGGTAGAATTGAGCGAAGTGAGGTCGATACAGTTGAAAAGCAGTTTGTAGACATCCTTCGTGTTGTTCTCGTCGAAATGTTTCGAGAGGATTTCCTGAATGTCTTTCGCAACAAAAGCATCGTCTTCCGTCACTTTACTTTCCACAAGCACTTGCTTGTATTTGTTCGGTACTTGTTCTTCCATAGATAGTCTTTTTATTTTAGTTTGTCATTATTCTTGTGTCTTTCCTTGTCGCGGTCGGTTTTCTTACGGAGATTCTTTTCAAAAGCCTCCGTCAGGTCCACTCCCGTCTGATTGGCGATGCAAATCAGCACCCACATCACGTCGGCAAGTTCGTCGGCAAGCGTATCGCCGTTCTCTCCTTTCTTGAACGACTGTTCGCCATAGCGCCGCGACATGATGCGGGCCACCTCCCCCACTTCCTCCGTAAGGATGGCCATATTTGTCAATTCGTTGAAATAGCGCACGCCATAGGTACGAATCCATTCGTCGACCCGCTGCTGGGCCTCTTCTATCGTAATTGCCATTGCCGTTATTCTTTGAGTTTGGAATCAATAAGGATTGTCACCGGACCGTCGTTGATAAGCGCCACCTTCATGTCAGCACCGAACTCACCTTCTCCGGCCGGCTTCGGCAAAGAGCGGTTAAGGCTGTCGATAAACTGACGATACAACGGGATGGCCACTTCGGGACGAGCTGCGCGGATATACGACGGACGGTTGCCCTTGCGCGTCGAAGCATGCAGCGTGAACTGGCTCACCACCAGAATTTCGCCGCCCACATCCAGAATGGAACGGTTCATCACACCGTTTTCATCGTCGAAAATACGCAGGTGCAGCACCTTTTTCACCAGCCATTCCACATCGTCGGAAGTGTCCTCATGCTCAACTCCGACGAGAATCATCATACCGCTCCCAATGGCGGATTTCACAACGCCGTCGATTGTCACCGACGCTTCCTTCGTTCTTTGTATTACAAGTCTCATTCTTTCAAATTAACAAATGCCCGGGCAGCACAGCCCAAAGGCATATCAAGAGGAAGCCACCCGACTTTAGCATGTTCATTCTAAGTCAGGAAACGCATCCTATCTTTTACAAAGATAGCGAAAGCCGAGTGCAGAAAACCAAGCTTGTTTGAGTTTTATGCCAAGGCGCATCCTATCTTCTACAAAGATAAAGACAATCGCAACCAAAACCAAATTATTGCCCATCATTATTTTTCAACGCGGCACAGATGGTCACATTGCCGTTTCCTGCAAAACGACAAACAAAACTACGGAACAGCTTCCAGTCAAAACGCCAAATATCCTAAACGAATCTCAATAGCCGGATTGATGTCTATTCCAACGAGCGTGTTGCCGGAATATGTTTCCAAATGCTGACGTAAAGGACGCCAGGCGATACCAACCAAAAAGTGGGAAAACATCAACTGCGCATTTAGTTTGACCGTAAAGTCCCCTATTCGGGCATTTGCGGCAGTATTGGAGGCCAATCCTCCTCCCGAAAACGAATACCCCATAAAGCAATTAATCAACATTCCAAAAGTATCTTCATTAAACGGCAACACAATAGATGGACCGGCATAAAGGTCAAACACGCACTTATAACTTTTCAATTTCGACCAATCAAAACCTTCGATATTTATTACCCGCAAATCTGTTGCAAATCCCAAACCAATCCACCCTGACCAATCATCCAAACCGGCTTCGTAGTCAAACGCCAAACGAAACCCCAACTCCACATCGGGATTAAACGATGTAACAGACGATTTCTCCTCCTGAACAGCCTTCTGCATGACGGCATTGCCAAAATTAATCCATCCCTGCTGTGCAAAAACGCCACTCGGCAACATAAAAGCCAACACGATTACTACTGATAATAACATTCTTTTCATTTCCCTATGTTTTTATATTTCGAAAAAAGAATCCCCGAATTTCTGCGGGTTACATTCGCAAAATTCAGGGATTCACTAATTGTGTATTTAATATTCAAAACGATGGACGGCGTAAACCGTATATTGAGACTGCTTGGAGCTTTCATTTGGACGCCAATTACTGTAGTAAAGATAATATGCCTTCTTATCATTTAGTTCAGTAGAAGTCCATACAAATTGGTTGTTTATAGACATTTTAATATTTTCCGACTCATCAACTGCCGGGAGATACCACCCAGTTACACCATCAACATTCAAAGCATCAACAGCCGCAAACGCCGGATAATTCGCCTCCCAGTTTGGCTGACTTTTCACTATTTTGATATTAACCCTACCATCTGTCTTATCAGTTGCTCCAAGAAACACTTGTTCCGTTGACCACGAATATGACCCATCCAACGATTTATACAACCAACCCGTTCCCATTTCCATATTGCAAACAGTTCCCTCTACTCCATTTTCACTATAAGCATCACCGACAGCATACTTGCTTTGGTGCACTTCTATACGGTCGGAATATCCTTTGAAAGTAATATACGCCACCCGATCTTCTGTCGCTTCAGTCACACGGACTGTCAAGGAATTATTATCCGTACCTGTCATTGTTGCCGACAACCAGCTTTCTGTACATTGAATGTCGGATGCCACCATCCCGTCTGGTAGCATCACCGCAATAGTTTGAGCCGCCATTTTTCGTTGAAAATACATTTTATTCTGTTCCAAATACAAACCTGCTCCATACTGGGATACTTGTACGGTAGCTATTTCATTTTTATCAAAATCAAACACTTTCACGTCGGCTGTTCTTGTACCGCTTCCGGAATTAGCGTCCACCGTCAGCACCAAGTTTTTTTCCGTGGCAGAAAGCGTAGGTTTGCACCATTTTTCAGAACTTGTCACCGACAAGTTGTCAAACGAAATCAAATCAGTGGAAATCATCACACGCTCCTCCCCTCCTTCTTTCTTAAAAATAGCCGGCTGTCCAAGGAAACTAAAGTCAAAAGCATCCTGTTCGGCCGTAAACAGATTCACAAAAAATGTAGGAGAAGAAGCGGAAAGAGAAATTTGATCCCGACGCAATTTCCCCATATAATTTGACGGGGCCGTGATAACGACATCGTAGTAATACAACGATTCGGCCCGCGTGAGAGCATTCTCATCCACTGGATTATCTCCGATAAACCGCAAACGGGAAGGCTGCCCCATAGCACTTTTATAAGGCTCGATTTTAACATCAAATACGTCTGAATCCAAAGCCTTCAATGTCGAACCTATATTTGAGACAACGGCAACTCTTGTCTCTTCTCCGACAGGGTTCAACCTATAGTAACCCGATATCGACGTAAGCAAAGAAACATAAGGCCCGAAAGTTCGGGTAACACGTATCGTTGAAGTCTTTCCATCTTGCGTTTTTAAAGTAACGACTGCTTCTGTCGACGACATACTGCCGGATTCATCAACACGGATGTACACGGCATCCGAGAGGAACGAATACTTCCCTGTTGAAGCCTTTTCTACATGTACCCACGATTCGGATGTTTCAATCGTATACGGTATAATTCCGGTATTCAGAAAATTCACTGTCGCGGCATTTTTGCTGTCCAATGTTACGGCCGTCTGGTCTAACTTCAGTTCTTCGTCCTTGCCGGCAAATGGCGCCTGATACCTGAACGTATAACCGATAATGCCGCCAGAGGTTCCAACCAGTTCGTCCACCACATAGATTCGATAGAACATACCTTCAGAATATGCCACATAACCGTTTCCGGGGACTACGGCAACAGTAGTAGCCCACCCGGTTTTGGGGATTGACGTAATGTTTCCAAGTCCCCGCATTTGCCCTAACGAAACGAAATAAGTTCCGCCGGAGCTGGAAAAATTATAGGCATCATCAATCTTGATTCCTGCCACACCGGTCCACGCATCGTAACGAGCAGAAACCTCAATGGTACCTTCGGGATCCGGCACCGGTTTGTCGGGATTTTCACCGGGATCGGAGTTCTTTTCACCACACGCCGCACATACCAAACACAATAGCGGCAACATCAAATAGTAGATAAAGTTTTTCATATTTAGAATAATAATAGTGTTGTCAAATTCCCATCGAACGGACTGCCATCGGTAAGTCGAAAAAAGCAATAGAACCAACCAAAATATAATCGAAAACAACAGTTCCGTATTCACAGACAAATATAAAATTCACGATAAAGACCCCGAAATTTCAAGCGTGATTAAAACCGACATTTACGTGATAAAATTCAACACCAGCATTAAAAAAATTCCCCTATTTATTTGGCTAAGACACACAAATACACTAACTTTGTATACGGTGGGGAGAAATCCACCGATTGACAGCTACAAAATTTCCTTCAAACTGGAATCTGGAAAATTTAGTTATATCTCAAAATTTCACATCTTAATATCTTATAAATTAACAATTTATATTGTGATGTGTTTTTATCAAGGAACAAATTAGGAACAGAAACACGAATTATCATATTTTCTTGTTTTTTTATTTGCACAACCTTTCTTTCTCTTCACTTGTTCGTACTTTGAGTATTTTTCCAAGTCATTTCACACGATTTTCATCCTCTCGCCAAGAGTGATTGTTGCAGTCATCTATGGATGAATAACCACAGCCAAAAGAAAAAAGGACAAATCTCTGTTTCTTTCAAGGAACATTGTTTTTTGCAAAGGTAACCATTTCCCTCAAAACACCTATACAGGCAGTCCAATATATCTGCCTATATTTAGTTTACTTTAGTTTAGCATATATATAAGCTAATAGACTAAACTAAACCTTTACCGAAGTTCTCCCCCTTACTTTTATATTCACAGTCAAAAGAGAAGATAATCGCACCGATATTTTCTTTTTTCGCTGCATCCCAATTTTACGGAAGTTCCTTTTATCGTAACTTCTGCCATAGGCATTTTATCCTCGCATCCCAACTTTCGGTCTGCCTGATGAGAATTGTGTCGCAAAGGTACTTGTCATGTCTTTCTTGTATTCAAGGTCACAGCCTGACGGTTCCCGACAAAATCTCCACGCTCCGCTTTGCAGAGGTCGTATTTGGTCGTGAAACCCTGCATAAAGAGCCATAACACCTTTTGAGGCGACATAATTTTCAATCAAGCCCGAAAGTAGCTGAAATGCTAAAAGAGGGAAAATAAAAAACTTAAAACTTAGGATTATGGCAAACTATGCAACAAACATTTTCTACGCAAGGACGGAAAACAAAGCAGACCTCGACAAGATAGAGGCATTCTTGGATGACACTTTTGACGGCTTTGTCAATAGACACAGCGATAGCGTGGATGCGGAGTTTACCTCTCGTTGGGTTTATCCGGAAGAAGAAATCGACAGGCTGATAGCTTCGTTGGAAGCCAAAGACAAAACTTATATCAAAATTCTGTCCTACGAATTTGCAGACGAATACGTGAGCTTCAGAATCTTCTCACAGGGTAAATGGGATATCAAGTTGTAACCCTAAAATGACAAGACTATGTACGAATACGAAAAAGATAGCGAAATTATAGGTGCGCACTGCACCCTGCTTACCCCCTATAAAGGCTACTCCGAGGGAACAGTTGTCGGCGACTTCGGCAATAAAATAGTGGTACGTCTTAGCAGTGGCAAAGAGGTGGTCGAGTACCGTGATGAAGTGATTATTTACGATTAAATCCAAGAGCGATGCAACAGGTAGCAATGAAATTCGTCCAATGGGACGTACCCGAATTAGAAAAGCTGAAAGGCTGCAGGGTTTACCAGTTACGGGAACAACTTGATAACGGAGACAAGTTGAGCCGTGAAGACAAGAACTGGATTACCCGAAACGTGAAAGAGTGCATCCATTTCAAAAGAGGTATCGCATTGATGGGCTACTTCTTTGATTTCTCCGATGTTCTCAAACGATATTTCGTGAAACAGCACGGACATATCACCGAGTATTGCGCCATTGACAAGACTGCGTTGCGCTCTGTCTTGTATGGTCGAATAGAAGACGTAGTAGAAGTATAATTAAAATCAAAGAAACATGAAAGCAACGATTGAGCATAGCTTTTGTCCTTATTGTGACGAGGTAACAGAACTCTACTTCCGTATCATCAACACGATTCTTTTCTCAACCGATGAAACGGAACTGCGTACCGGCATGGAACGCCTACAAGAAAAAACACGTCTTGATGATTATTTCGTCTTCGGCTATGGCAAGCATCACCTATGGGTCTGCCAAAGACGTCCCAGTAATCAAAAAAAGATTTTCGAGCATCGGGTAATCATGGCAGAATTTTGATGATACAGGCAGGAACGGGATAATCTTCCATTCCTGCCACGCCGCATTCCCTTTTTTACATCTATCTCTCTCTTTTGGCTGCGCCATATCCTTTTGTAAAAACCAGCCATTCGTGAAAAGCTGCCGTCCGCTTTTCCGAAAAGCAGGGTTCTTTCCTTTTTCCCTTTTGTCCCCTATTCTTTCTGCCGGACGGGAACATGGCAGCACCCCGATACCCCGTTCCGCCTTTTGTCGCCACTTCGTTGATATTCCCTTCTGCGGTATCGCCACCTGTTGTCAGTTCAGTGTTCTGTTTGTAGCCACCTCTATTCAGTCCGACCGAATTACACGAAAATCCCTGCCGATTCTGCGGACTTACAGCCGAAACGCGCACCATTGTGCCGGTGGACGGATTGCTCTTTCACTTCCCCTGCAACTACGGCTTTCCGCTCATTTTCAGAATAGTTTTCCGCCGAAGTCATCATCATTTTCCGATGCAAAGATAGTATGCAGACGGGAACGACTTTGGAAGTCTTGACCAATGGCACAGCCGTACAATCTTCCTTTATCGAGCCTTCTGGTTTTGCCTACGGACAAAAATAAAGAGTATTGATGCGTCCGGCCTTGGTGCATTCCCTTAACTGCACCTACTTTTTGAGGCAGCGTAAAATTGATTTAATAACTTCTAAAAACAATTCATTATGAAAAAGATTGAAAACAATTTCGTAGTAACCGGTTTCGTAGGAAAGGATGCAGAAATCCGTCAGTTCACCAACGCAAGTGTAGCACGTTTCCCTCTGGCAGTAAGCCGACTGGAGAATAATGGCGAGGAATCCAAACGCGTTTCCGCCTTTATGAATTTTGAGGCGTGGCGTAAAAACGAGAACACCGGGTCGTTCGACCAACTGACCAAGGGTACGATGCTGACCGTCGAGGGGTATTTCAAGCCCGAAGAATGGAGCGACCAAAGCGGTGTGAAACACAACCGTATCGTGATAGTCGCCGTCAAGTTCTATCCGCCCGTCGAGAAGGAGGAGACTCCTGAAAAGCCGGCCAAACCAGCGAAAAAAGGCAAGAAATAATCCTTGCCTTATCACGACAAAAGCGGCCTTTGGGTCGCTTTTGTTTTACTCATTACGGTGTTGTTGCACCATCTGTACTTCTATACTCTACTTGTTCTCTTTTACCGCATTCAGAAATGCTTTGGCAGGTTTGAATGCAGGGATGTTGTGAGCGGGAATTTTAATTGTCGTATTCTTCGAAATGTTCCGGGCCGTCTTTTCAGCTCTCCGTTTTATAACAAAGCTGCCGAAGCCGCGCAAGAACACCTCGTTTCCCGCAACCATCGACTCTTTTACATTTTCCATGAATGATTCCACCACAGTCATCACAACCGTTTTCTCAATTCCGCTCTGCCGTGAGATCTGAGCGACAATTTCCGCTTTTGTCATATTGTTCTTGATTTTAATGAATACGGTGCAAAATTAACAAATATCCGCCTGTTATAACAATCCAAACTTATTTGTCATCCCGAAAACTGCTTTTACTGAATCCGCCGAAGACGCCCCTCAAGAGCCTGCCCACTACCAAAAATACCAACAATAAAATTATAATATCTCCCATAGGTCTTATTTTTTATAGTTATATCCAACTTAAAGATACGAAAAAATAATGAATTACGCAAGTAATCTACTGATTTTCAATATCCATATTTGATTTATAAGTTCTATTTCCGGATGCCCGGCACGCGTCCCGGTGTTCGGTTAAGCTGAACCTTGTATTTATTGAGAATGCTGTACACGGTGCTTTTACTCCGGACACCGCTCTCTTTCCAAATATCACGGATTGAATACCCATTGTTATACATATCCACGATTTTTTTGTCCCGTTCAGTTTTACTCATACTTTTTTTGGTAATCGGAATACTGATACTCTGCTGCAGGCGTATAATCTTATCTGACGACTTCCGCAAAACAGCCACTTCCTCCGGTAATGCCCCGAACATGGCCAATACTTCCGCCGGTGTCGTGTCCGGAAACAATTTGTTGTCGGTGTCAATTTTATCGTGAATGGAGATAATACGCACGACCTTGATGCGGCATAGCTCGATCAATGCCGATAGTTCCCGTAAACCACGCACGGCATTGCTGAATTTTGACACCACCAATTCGTCGCCTCTTTCAAGATTCGACATCAGTTGTTTCCATCTCGGTCTGAGCGTCTCGTGTCCGACCGATTCTTCAACCACTTGTACACACCCGTACTGGCGCATCCATTCCTTATCCGCATCAAACGCATCGTAGGAATTCGCCTCGAATATATAACCGACTTTTGCCATATCAATATACAATATTCATGATAACAAGTGCAAATATACAAGTTTTATTCGAGTATCTGAATCATACTATATTAAAAAACGAAAATCGTACATTTTTCATGTTTTTATCTTCACTTGTTTTCATTGGTAATCATACTATTAAGTACGATATTAAAAAATGCGCAAAATACGGTTTTTCGGATGCGAAGTATCAAAAATAATATATAGTTTTGCACTAAATAGTACGAAATAATATAGTATGAAAACATCAAAATCGAACTTAAAACAGCCGATAATCTTTGCCAAAATAATTGCCGTTTCGATTGCCGTATTCCTATGCGCGTCATGCGACAACGGCAATGGCAAACGATTGGCGAAAGCCAAGAATGACCCTGCCGGAACATACAGGGAATACCTGTCTGACATACGCAGGCAGAAAAGACTCTCCATTAAAGAATTGACCGGACACCTCAAGCAATGGCAAACATTGAGGGATTCCGTATTCCTGTATCTCGAATGTGATACGCTTGGCCGGCTTCATTCCACTGTAAGAGAAGAGTGTGAACAGATACATGATTCCATCCGCATGGAATTTTCACGGATGGTGCTGTCTCAAACACGCACTTATAAGGATATACTGTGGGTAAAAGAACAAATCTCGCCGCATCTTGAAGACAAAGAGTTGCATCGTGTGGCTGAAACAATCCGGCCGTTCTTTGCCTCATTGGATAACCAGCCCGTCAGTCAGAGAAACCGACAACATATTCTTGCCACTTATCGAGCTACCCTTGCTGAAACGATTGATTACGGTATTCATTGTATGGCAGACCTGACGACCTTTATCGAAAAGGAGGATGCTGTGTACCGGGCATTCCTTTCACGTCTGCCTGATTTCGACGGCGAGAATCTTTCCGACATCACGCATGACACGGAACGATGCTGCGCACAGGTATTTCTTGCCGCCGAACGGAACGACATCACCTATCGCAATGCCATGATTTATTTGGCCATGCGCACCAACCGCAGGCTGATTCAGAATGTCCGAACCTGTATCGACGACATCTGCAATCAAAAAGTCAAGACACCGGCACAGGCACAAGCCTACATCTGGATGCTTCTCCAGCCTTATTCGTCGTTGGACGGTTTCTGCTTGGCGTTGCTTTCAGCCGAAGAAAGAGAGCAACTCGATATGCTTGCCTCGCAGACACCCGACGCTTTCAGAGAGTTGGGCAGGATGCTGCACCCAGGAGACAACCGCTTGGACGAGCTGCCCGGAATGCTGATGGAAGCATTCATACACACGCTGTAAAATATGACAACAGAAAAATATATGAATATGTTACGACATTTTTATAATGACTTCATGGCATTCGTCCCCCTGCAACTTCCGCAGTTGCTCGATGTGACGACGATGGAAGAACCGCAGTTCTACGGCGACTATGTGCTGCTTACGTTTCCGTTGCGCACCCCTTACGAACTGGACGAAGTAATGGATATGTTCGAGGACGACATGGAGTTGATCACGCTTTACCACCATATCCCGATGCGGACGGAAAAATTCGGTCATAGCACTTGTGCATACTCGAATCCCGCTTTCGGACAGATGTTCAAGATGAACGCCAAGACTGATACGGAGGGTAATGTAAACAGCATCCTTGTTACCATCTATGATTCTTTGGAGCAGATGTACGGGGACCTATGCCTCGATTTGGAACTTCACTCCAAAAGCGGGTTCCTGAAATACAAGAAAGACAAGTCCGACGTGCTGATGAATTTCATATGAGAGAAAGTTTATACCGACAGATGGTCTATTGCATCAACACCTACCGGACGTGGATAGAGGTTGCCGATGACAATCTCTACAAGGAGCATATCATCTCAAGAACCGACCGCACCGATTACCTCGTTTCCCGTACATTGGTGCTGCGTGCCTTCAAGACGAACGGCATACACGCCGAGGGTACGACATGGACTATTCCCGAACACGAACTGGACAAGGCTTTGGCCATCTACCGAAAGCAAGACAGTACATTCAAGCAGCGCATCAAGAAAGCGGCCATGTACTTTTCGCCCAAGGATGCCGAAACCCTTATCCGACTGGCGACATACGGTATTGTCCAGTTGGAACTCATTGTGCGCCCCACTCCCATACCCGAAAAGCCCTATTACTTATGTTACTGAATATCCTGCTACTCATTTTCTGCGCGATACCTTTCGGGGTATCAATGTCATTGTACAAGAACAACAAGCGGTTCATGACACCCTTTTACATGGCAATGGCACGAAGCGGCAACGCCCGTAAACTGTATGTGCAAGTATGGCTGATATGCCTGCTTCTTTTCCATTATGTATATGCCTGTGGACATATGGGTGAGTTTGGAATCCTACTCTCTACCGGTGTCTGTGCCGCAATGTTCTCGTTCCGATGGACGGACAACTGGTTACGCAGGTTGCTTGACCGCCCCGGTGCATTTGTCACACTCGCATCGGTCGCACTGGTCATCGGCTTTGTGCCGCATCTGTACACCTTGGCGATAACCATTACCTATCTTCTTCTGGCAGCCCTGTTCTATCCCTCCGTTCGGGTCATGTCCGAATGCAAGGACACGGGGACACTTTCCGGATGGGCAAAGCATCCCGGAATGCTGTCAGAATCCTATCACGACAATCATCACGCAAATCTGCCGCATGAAGCGGACAGCGGCAACACTGACATATCCGCACAATATGAATCATTAAAACCGAATGAAAATGAAAAATAACCAAAAGATACCTGTTTCCATATTGGCAGACAGGGAGGTATTCGAATATCTCAAGGAGAAAGGGGATGAACGCAAGACACGCACCGAAGCGTACTGTGACCTGTTGGACAAATCACTGGCAGGTTTCGTTTCCCCGTTTTTAAGAAAGAAGGACTACGTGCTGCAACCCAACCAGTGCTACCTGACCGTTTCCGACCTCGCATCGGAGTGGCATTGGCACAGGGCTACCGTCCGTTCTTTTTTGAGTGCAATGGAGGCATTCGGCTTGCTGACCCGCATCCAGCTTCCCAAAAGCGTGGTCATTACCATGACCGTACAATCCGGTCAGGCAGCACAGCCCCGCGATGCACAGGAGCAGCCGGACTTTGCCGGACAGCTCCGTGAGGTATTGTCCGATTGGGTAATCGGCAAAACGACCGCTGCCGAAACTGGCGTAATGTGTGGACAACTCGTAAGTCTGGCAAAGGCTGAAATTGCCGACCGTGACGCCGGACACTGTTCGGACACCCATTCCATCACGACCTCCGCACATTCCGGCACTTTGGTCACGGAACATCGTGAAACAGCCCTGTGCTGCATCGCCCACGCCGCCCTGCAAAAAATCCTGCACAAGTCGAGATTCGATGACAGTTCGCCGCTTGTGGATTTCTTCCGGCTTGACCTCGGCGAAGAATGGGCAGCTTTCATCGAGTCCGCCAAAGACCTCGCCGGGCTGATTCTCGACACCGAGGCATCAGTGACGGACTTCGACATGGACGAAGACCAAGAACGCCTCAAATCGCTTCGCAAACCCTTTTTATCGCTTCTGGCGAAGGCACAGGCGATGGTGGATTGAACCGGGAGTCGAAAACAGATTGTATAACGCGAACAATCCGCCTCCATCCCTTAACGGTCATCCTGCCGGTTATAGGAGGCACACGGGCTTGCCCGTCTGCCACGAAACAAAGGGAAGGGGGAGCCTAATACCCCGACCGTCTATCGACCGTCGGGAGGCTGTCCGGGCAAGCAGCAAGCTGGGACAGGACGGATTGTCCGAAACAACACGAAAAGAGTATGGCAGATCAAAAACAGGTACTTGATGTGAAGGTGTCGAAAGGCATCACCACAGCCCAAAGTAACGAACACTTGCGTGATCGCAGTGAAAGGGCGGAAAAGTACGCTATGAATAAGGGGAATTACGACCCCACACGCAAACACCTGAACTTCGAGATTGCACCCGGAGGCAAGGTACGTCCCATCGACACGAGCCGCAACATTCCCGAACGGATGGCGGACATATTGGAGAGGCGTGGAATCAAAGACCCCAACGAAGGACTGGCAGAACCGAAGTACCGCACGGTGGTGAACTTCATTTTCGGCGGTTCCCGTAAGCGGATGCACGAACTCGCATTCGGCACGCAGAAAGTGGATTTCGAGAAAGATGCGGACAATATCCATATCAAAAGAGAAAGCGATATTGAACGCTGGGCGAAAGACGTCTATTCATTCGTGAGTGGCAAATATGGCGAGCAGAACATCGCCGCATTCATCGTACACCTTGACGAATTGAATCCGCACGTCCACTGTACGCTCCTGCCAATCAAAGACGGTCGCTTTGCGTACAAGGAAATATTCGCCGGTAAGGACAAGTTTGAATACAGCGCAAGGATGAAACAGCTTCATACCGACTTTTTCACCGAAGTCAATACAAGGTGGGGAATGTCGAGAGGAACAAGCATATCCGAAACAGGCGCACGGCACAGGACTACCGAAGAATACCGCCGTATGCTATCGGAAGAATGTACGACCATCGAGGAAAATATCAGCCGTCATCAAAAAGTTCTGGCTGACCTCCAATCGGACATCCGTCTGGCAGAGCGCAGGGTCAAGGGGCTTACGACAATGGTCGATAACCTTGAGAAGTCGAAAGCCGAAAAAGAGGCCCTGCTATCGGCAGCCGAACAGGATTTGAAAGCGAACAAGGGTGATGCTGAACAATTAGCCGCACAAGTGAAAAGTCTGGAAAAAGAACTGGCCGGAATCAACAGGCAACTGGCAGATAAGCAGGAGAAGTTACAGACGGCTGACCGGCAGCTTGCCGAGCTGAAAGAGAACATGGATGCCATTGAGGAACGTACCGGGGAACTCAAGGAGGAAGCCTACAAATACTCCCATGATGTACATTCCAAAGTGGACACGTTGCTCAAGGATGTCCTGCTGGAAAATGTGGTCGGCGAGTATAGGAACGTATCGGCACAGATGGACGTGGCGGAACGGCAACTGTTCGACGGCTCGCTCGTCCAGTCCATAGCGGAACAAGGTACAGACGTGATGCACTGCGCGACGATGCTGTTTCTCGGTATGGTCGATGATGCCACCACTTTTGCCGAAACTCGTGGCGGCGGAGGTGGCGGCAGCGACCTGAAATGGGGACGCGACGAGGACGAGGACAACCGTGCATGGGCACTCCGCTGCATGAGGATGGCGAGCCGCATGATGCGCCCGGCCATTGGCAAGAAACCCAAACGGTAAGTGGCGTACGCCTTATTACAAATCAAAAAGTATAACGAATAATATCATTGGAATATGACGAAACAGATCTTTTTTATATTGGCCGTGCTTTGCACGTTGCAGGCGCAGGCAAGTGTACAACCCGTACAGGTGGATACTGTACAACATACACCGTACTATAATGTCTCGGAGGAACGGCAACCGATACAGCCCGTCTATCTTGACGGAGTGGTACTTCCGGCATCCCGGACTGGCAACTGGTTTGTCAGCATTGCCGGGGGTACGTCCGCCTTTCTCGGCACACCTCTCGGCTGCGAAGACCTCTTCGGACGCTTGAAACCCTCGTACAGTTTCGCAGTCGGAAAATGGTTCACTCCGTCCGTCGGTGCACGTATCAATTACAGCGGTGTGCAGTTCAAAGATGGAACATTGTCCAATCAGGAATACCACCATATCCATGCGGATCTGCTGTGGAATGTCCTTGGCCGCAGATATGCCCGGCAAGAACAGGTACGCTGGAATCTTGCTCCCTTTGCCGGTGTCGGCCTGTTGCACAATGCTTCTAACGGGAATAATCCCTTTGCTGTTTCGTATGGCGTACAGGGAGAATATCGGATTTCCAAACGAGTAAGTGCCATGTTGGAACTCTCCGGCACGACCACCTTTCAGGACTTCGATGGTTACGGACGCCCGAACCGCCTCGGCGACCACATGGTATCGCTGACCGCCGGTTTCACGTTTCATCTCGGAAAGGTCGGTTGGAAACGCGCGGTTGATGCAACACCTTACATTCGTCAGAATGAGTGGCTCGTGGATTATGCCAATGTCTTGTCCGGAGAAAACAAGCGTTATAAAGACTGGTACGACCGCAACCGACGGACGCTCGCAGAATTGTTGAAAATTCTGGAAATAGAAGGCTTGCTTGACAAGTACGGTCATCTGGTTAATGACGATGAGACCGACCGCCGTCAAGGTTATCCCAGAAATAATTACAGCGGATTGAACTCACTTCGGGCAAGATTGAAAAACCGGCATTGGGATGGAATCTCGCCACTTGATTCTGCAAGTATTATATATGGCAACAACGGAGATGATTCCGAACAACCGGGCATAATCGTTTCTGAAAAGACGGAACTCATACAAGCCGGAAATTGCATCGGGTCGCCTGTCTATTTCTTTTTTAACCTCAATACGGCGCACCTGACGGATGCTTCCCAAATGCTTAACCTTGATGAACTGGCTCGCGTGGCCAAGAAATACGGATTATCCGTGAAAGTGACCGGCGCGGCCGACAGTTCGACTGGAACTCCCGTGCTTAATGGTTCATTAAGCACATTGAGAGCGGATCATATCGTTGCAGAATTAGAAAAGCGTGGCATACCGATCGAACGCATCGTCAAGGTAAGCAGGGGCGGCATAGCTGACCATGTGCCGGTCGAAGCCAACAGGCATACGAAAGTGGAGTTATTCTTTTAGTTTTTACATTAACTTTCATCAAGTCCCTCAATCTATAATCCGGATTGCAGGGACTTTTTTGTGAATGGCTATCATAACGTTATCAATGAGAGTAATAAGATTATAGGTTTCCTGAATCCGGATTACGCTTCGTATGACTGATAATATTTTCTGTCGAGTTATGAAATAATCCGCTTACGAGCACAAGATATTCTGGTAAAATATCATTCTTTCCCCAAAGCAGTTCTATCCCGAAAAGTTCCGAGAGGGTACGTGCTATATCGAATCCGAATGCTTCAAGCGAGGGACGTACTTTGTCCGGATGCAGGCAAGGACGGTTGCATTTGCGGGCGCATTCGGAATCTGGACAGTATAGGCATTTTCCTACATAGGCGAATGCCCTGCCTCCGTATCTGTGCTCCAGTTCCAGCAACTCTTTTTCTATCCTGATTCGTTCTGGTCTGATTAACTCTTGTGATTTGTCTATCGGGATGCCTTTTTCGATAGGAATAATTTTGGTAGCCATAAGATAGGCATACTTGTACTGGCGCAGAAATTCTCCGGTATCGAAATCAAACGGCGGACATCCCCAACTGTTACCGTAATTAGGGCATTGCCTGCAAAACTCGACAAACCGTTTCTCATCCCGGAAACGTGAAATATATTCATCCACGCCGATGCCTGCCGTGAAATTCTCTATGATATATTTTTCAGTCATTGCTTCACTTTAATGAATCCTATTGTAGTGTCGAACTTCACGCAATTATTTCGGAACAGCCGTTCTATACAGCCGCTCAGGCGCATCTCCTTCGTCAGCAGAACCGGTAAATCGAGAAAAGGGCTATAAAGGTAATATCGAGTTATGTGCCGGTTTATCGGCTCGAGTCCATTGCAATGGTAAAATATTTGTTTGAGCATGCGCGTATAAATCAGATGATTTGGGTGAATAGGTCGAGTTGGTGCAGGAGCGTGACGGTAAAGAAGATGCCGACGACCAGACTCAGCGCAATGAGCAGTGCATCGAGTACGTGGGCCGAGGGTTTCGTCGGCCGGTCGGCGTTGCTTCGGACATACTCCCGAAAGAAGATGTAGAGTGCAGGTACGGTACTGCACGCCAGCAGGTAGTCTTCGGGTATGCCGAAGAAGTAGACTTTCGACAGTCCGATCAGCGCCCAGTGGCAGAGGAACATGGCCAGCACGATATTGACCTGCTCCGAGAAGGCGAGCATCAGTCCAATGGTGAAAACCGCCACCGAACAGGGCATGACGGGCGAGGTCATCATGGGGAATTCGTGGCCCAGCGCCAGCGAGCAGAGGGGATATATCAACGGCATGGCAAGGAGCAGGACAGCGAATGCGTTGTGCTGGCCGGTGCGTTCGAGCGAGGCGTGTTTCACCAGCAGGTCATAAATCCAGATTCCACCCATGATGGCCCAGAAGAGTGCTAACATGCCGTGATATTCGCGCGGTCGGCAATAGATCATGTAATAGACTCCGGCAATCCAAAAGTTGAGCATCGCCATGAAACTCTTCATGGCGATGCGCACAGTGTTTGTCGGCCGCAGGCAGAGCAACAGAAGCAGCAGGGTTGCAATGCCCGTAAAGACAATCTGCGCAGGCCAGGTTGCGGCATTGTAGGCCGCGATCGTGTTCCAAAAAATTTCCATAACCTAACTATTTTTTCGTGTGCGTCGGGTCATAGAGAAGGCCCGGCGCTTGAAGATGAATATCGGCAGCGTGGCACCGGCGGCAAGCAGCGCAATGACACTCAGCGATACGGTGGCATTGAGAAAAAACTGCTGCATGTAGCGCATCCCTTCGTCAGCCCGATCGAGCGACTGGAGGAACATGATGAGCGAGAAAACCGTCTTGTAGGCGTAGATGCCCGGAACCATCGGCAGCAGCGCCGGGATGTAAAGCGCCGTCATCGGGCAGCGGATGGCCTTGCCCGCGGCCGAGCCATAGGCTGCCCATACCGATTGCAAAGGCCGCGAAAAGCGATGCGGTGGCGATATCCAGTGCGGAACAGTGCATCAGCGTGAAACGCAAGGCGTGGCCTATGGCGGCAAGCAGGGCGATGCGTGGAAAGGCTCGCATCGGCGGATCGGAGATGGCCCCGAATCCGATGGCGGCGACAGCGGCGAAGAGTCCGTCGAGCAGAATATCCGTCACGATCATAGCAGCGAATCTTTAACCATTAACAAAGTGGCCGACAAACCGACGGCGATGCAGACGATCAGCAGCATGGCGTTGACCAGCCGGCTGACACCCATAAGGACGTGTCCTTCCATGATGTCGATGACCCCGTTGATGAGCGGCACGCCCGGCACGAGAAACAGCGGACTGGTGGCCAAAGTGATCTCGGCTGTGCAGTCGAAACGCAAGGCGGCCGTGGCGCAGAGTGACGCGACGAAAGCCGAGCAGGCGAAGACGAGAAAGTGATTGACTGCGTGAGCCTGCATGCGCTGTTTGACGGCGAAGCCCACGAGTGTCGCCGTGAAGACGATGCCCACGGCCGTCCAGTCGCCGCCGAAGAGCTTGCAGAACGAGGCGTTGGCCAGTCCGACGAACACGAGCGTGAAGATCGGGTCCATGCGCGGTTTGTCAACCAGCGTCCGGTAACGGCTGCGGATTTCGTCGAGCGAGAGGCCCTCGTCCAATGCGTCCCAGCTCAAGGCACTCAAATCAGAGTTCCGCTCGAAACTGATGGGGAGCGACGGGATTGCCACCACACGGGTTGCGGACTCGCCGCTCCCGAGGTCGAGCACAGTCAGTATCGTACTCTTTTGGAAACTCGACAACTGAACGTCCACGCCCAGCGCTTCGCCGATCCGGCGTGAATTGCGGACCGCCCGCGAGGTGTGAACTCCCGAGCCGAGCTGATAGGTGGCGTATTCGGCGATGAAACCGAGTATATCGCAAAGTTCCTGCTGCGTTTTCATATGCGGATCATTGTTTATCGGACTTTTACCACACCTGTCGCAGTATCGAACGTCACGCATTTATTGCGGAACAGCCGTTCGATGCAGCCGCTCCGGCGCATCTCTTCGGTGGGCAAGCATACCAGTCGGGGCGGGTCGATAAGGGCTATCGCATCGGCGAGCGACATGGCGATATCGAGTTCGTGGGTCGAAAACAGGATACATTTCCCTTCGTCGTGTGCCAGCTGTGCCAGCAGCGTACACAATTCATAGCGGTTGGGCATATCGAGGAACGAGGTGGGTTCGTCGAGCAGAATAATCGGTGTATCCTGCGCCAACGCCCGCGCGATCATGATGCGCTGGCACTCGCCGTCCGACATCCTGTCCATCGTGCGTTCCGCATAGTCCTCCATGCCTACCGAGGCGAGCGACCGCATAACGATTTCCGTGTCGGCCTTCTGCATCCTTCCTATCCAATTGGTATAGGGTGCGCGGCCGATAGCCACGACGTCCTCGCATTTGAGGTTGGCGATGCGTGTGCGCTCGGTCGTGACGAACGCCAGCGTTCGGGCCATCTCTGCGGTTCGCGTATCGGCGGCGGGGCGTCCGTCGAGCAGGATTCGACCGGAATAACGGCGGTTCAGCCCGGCAATAGCCCGGAGCAGCGTCGATTTGCCCGTACCGTTGCGGCCGATTAGGGCTGTCAGTTTGCCCTTTTCGATTGTGGCTTCTACCTCGCTGAGCAAGGTTCGATCCCCGTAGCCTATGGATAAATCGTGTAATTCTATCATGCCGTAACGGATTTATTGCGCAAGACCACCCACACCACGATGGGGATTCCCAGCAGCGCGGTGATGGCGTTGATCGGCAGGGTGAACAGTTTGGAAACGAGGTCGCAAAGCAGCAGCACGGAAGCACCCGAAAGAACGGTGCCCGGCACGAGCACCCGATGGTCACTGTTGCGGAACAGCATCCGCGTGACGTGGGGCATGGCCAGCCCGATGAAACCTATCGGACCGCAAAAGGCGGTCACCGTGCCGGCCAGCAACGTCGTGGAGAGGAACAGCAGTCCGCGTGAGCGACGGACGTTCAGCCCCATCGTCACGGCATACTCCTCGCCGAACAGCAGCAGGTTGAGCGGCTTGATGGTGATTACGGCCAACAACAATCCGGCGATAATCGACGGGATGAGTACCGCAAGCTGATTGAAGGTCACGTCGCCGAGCGATCCCATCGTCCAGATGACGAACATTTTCAAGGATTCATCGTTGGCAACATACTGCAATATTTGGACGACCGCACCGATTCCCGACGAGAACATCATGCCGAGAATCAGAATTACCATGATATCTTTGATGCGGTGTCCGACGGCGGCGATGACAACCAACACGATTGCCGCTCCCAGCCATGCCGCCCCCGCGATGCCTATCGACGAGCC
>URMA01000038.1 GCA_900548875.1 uncultured Porphyromonadaceae bacterium
GGAGCCATTCGGCTCGGTCTTTGGGTCGTATTACTGTATTGCTCATACTAATTTACGTCTTTAATGGTTTGGGAAATTGTATCTATTGCCGCAACTTTTGTGGCCTTACGGAGTAGGTCGATGAAATCGGAGTGTTGGGTAATGGCATTTGCAAGGGAGGGCACGAGCATCCCTTCTGAACCAACAACCCCTATGAGAGATGCGCTGGTGCGTTTACCCCCCCCCTCGGATTTTGCGATACATTCAGAGGTAATAATGATTACGCTCCGGTTTTCTTTGTTTTCCTCCTGCCACTTTTGCAGGTCTTTTACGATGTTTTGAATATCCATTTCTGTTAATTTTGAGGTTTTGAAAATAGGGAGGGTGAAAATCCCTCCCTGATATTTTTATTTGCGGGTTAAGTTGAAATCAGCCCATAATTTGATGAACTGCTTTCCGCAGTAAATGGCGAGGTCGCTGCTCCGCAAGCAAAGGCGAGAGCCGAAGCGCGCATTCGTAGACGAGGGGGCGTAATCCGAAGACGCACAGCCGAAGCCCGCATATTCAGTTACATAGTCAGCGGTGTCAATCATTCGCCGCTCCTGCTTTTCCCCGTTGCCCATGTCGTCGAGTTCCGCCTGTGTGTAGAGGTAAAACCAAGGATAATACCGCCACTCATCCTCTGTAAACTGTGGTTCCCAGCCCTCGTTTAAGGCAGCGCAGATGATGCGGAGTTTGAGATACGCCAGCATATCAGGGCTGATGTTGTCGGATTGGGCGCAAAACGCTCGGGAATCGCATACAAATGGGTGGTTGCTGTCGAGTGCAGCCATTGCGTCCTCGAACGTCTTGATACGCTCCGTTACTGGGCGGTCGTCTTTGGTTGTTACCGCATCGCCGAACAATGTGGCGAGCAGTTTTTTCGTGTTGTCGTCAGCTTGTTTGTACGCTGCTTCGAGATTCGATTTTTTGATTTCTACGTTATCCATTGTTATATTGAATTATGCTCTTTCGAGCGGTTATTTTTTTGTTACTTCGCCTGTTTCGGGATTCACGGCCTCCGATGTTTCGGAGGGTTGTCCGCCACCTTGTGTTGCAGCCGTAGCTGCGGGCGCCAGCCTCTGCCACCTTGCGGCGTTTGGCCTCGGCTTGTTTTCGGGCGTCCTCGGCCAACTTCTCTGCGTCGGCGGTGTTCTGCTTGAATGTTTCGGCTACGGTCGTTGTGCCCTCCTTTATGGCGTTTTTCAAGCCGCTCAACTCGAACACCATTTCGCTGGTGATTTCCTCGATACGTTTCACGCCGCAGTAGGTGAGGATGTCCGTCTGCGATACACCCAGTTTGCCGAAGTAGGCAATCATATTCTGCCTGCGGGTTTCGAGGTCTATGGCTTTGCCGAGCGCAACCTGTTTGATTTCGTCGATGACCCGTTTTGTTACGGCTTTGGGAACTACTTTCAGAACTGCATTTCGGAAAGCGATTGCCGATGCTGCGTTGCCGGTTGTAACCTGCATATCTTCCGAGTAGGTTTTGCCGCTTTTGTCCGTGATACGGCGTTTCACTTCGACCGAAACGGCAAGATTGGTTTCAAGGTCATGGCATACGCCCTGTGCCGTGATCGTCTTGCCGTCGTTGCCGATGATACGGGTTTGTACCCGCATATTTCCCCACGCTCCGGCGATAATCTCTGCGAGGCGTACCGATACGCCCTCGATGAGTGTCCCCTGTCGGCGCAGGGCATAGAAACAATCTTCTGCCGTCGAATTGTCGAGCGTGGCGATTGTCTTGATGTTGTTCAATGCCCCGTAAATATCACGAGGGTACTGCTTTGCGGTGGCGATTTGGGTATCTACCTCCGCCCGGTTGATTGCTTGCAGCATCTCAGCCTGTTTGATTTCGATGATGTCACTCATAATTGCTGATTTTTTTTGCCCTCTTACAGCTTCGGGCTTTGCTTGCGCTGGGGGCAGGGTTCGAACCTGCGAAATAGAGGTGGCGAAGTCCGTGAGCGCACTTAAATCACCACCTTAGCGTAATGCCGCCTCGCCTCCCCAGCCGGTTTATAATTGCAGTTTGGATTGCCCCAATTCATTCATGCGTGTCCCTTTCTGCGGCAGCGGGTATTGGTGGTAGTAGGTTTTCCAACGCCGCCCGTCCTTTTCGTTCCAATAGCTTTGTATGTCGAATCCCTCGCTTTTGAGGAGCGATACAATTTTGCGGAAATCGACGGTTTTGCCGATGCGGTTTCCCTGTGCCGTTGTCATCCTGATTCCGGATTCAAAGGCTGCCCGGATGCGGGCTTTCGCTGTATTGAGGCTATCGTCCATAACTCACTTTTTTTTGTTGATTGCTGTGTAGGTGGTGGCTGCACTTTCAATCTCGGTGTTTGTTTGTATCTTGTTTTGCAGCATCCAATCTTCGATTTCCTCTTTCTTGAAATAGAGAGTACGTCCGTTGGGCTTGTAGTGCGGGATTTTTTGCCCGCTTGTCAGGCGATATATGTGCCCTTTCGTGAACCCTGTTATTAGGGCAACATCATCTATCGTCAGGACGTTTTTTGCCCCCAATAGGGCTATTTTTTCGAGCCGGTCTATTTTGGAGGTTAGTTCTTGAAATTCCTCCGAGCGGTGTTGTTTGTCTTTATCATTCATTGCGTTAGTCATAATCAAGTCCGTAAATATCTTCTATGCTACCTGCCCCGTAGCATTCTTCGCAACTTTCAACCTCTCTTGCATCGGCGGGCAGCAGGGCGTATTCTTCCTCGGAGATTCGGTCTCCGTTCTCGTTGTAGTAGATTTCGCCCGTTCCGTTGCAGGCAGGGCAGGTTATCATTCGAGGTTCCGGTGTGCAACTTGGGCAACCGGGGTATCCGTTACATACCGGGCAACTCATATCTCACAATCATTTTCATCGTCCATATCAGGCAGCAGTCCTGCTTTATCGAGCCTTTTTCCTACGAGGCAGCATAACCCCAGCGATGCCAGCCCAATTCCTTTCAGCAAGCAGAATTTTCCCAAAGCCATATCGTCTATTGGTTCGCCGGAAAGCCAAATGATGGATAGGATTCCCCATAAGCCTATTGCATACAGGCGGGTATATTTTGCGATTGTCTGTTTGTTCTTTTTCATAAAGCCGCAACCGTTGATTGAGCGATAATTTTCTGATAGTTATGCAAAAGCCTCACGAGCCGTCGATTTTCGCTGTTGAGTGTTTTGTTCGAGGCTTCGAGAGCCGTGATGTACCGTTGGTCGTCCATACCATTGCGGGAAACCGAAACCGGTTCCGTCTGTATCTGTTGTTGGGCAGCAGCCCGTTTTGACGCAGCTTTTTTCTCCCAATACCGTTGCTGGTATTTCTTGTTGTACTCGTACTTGGCTCGTGCAGCTTCGGGGCTTAACTTTGTACTCATAATTTTCCCTCCCTTTTAAGCCGTTTTTCGGCTCTTTTACGCATAACCCAAATAGTTGATGAAGAATGGATGTTGTACTTCTGCATCAAATGTTGGGTTACGCCTGTTGCACTTTGTCCGGGAACGGACATTAACTCGTTCCATTCGTTGTAGATAGCCATATCTTTGGCTTCCTGTTCCTCTTGATAGGCCGTTTTGAAAACCTTTTGTTCCATTATTTTTGCATTTACTGTTTGGTTTATTTTCGATTTCAAATTTTTCTTCATATTTTTGAATGCGGTTTTATTAAAACCCGTGTGCAAATATAAACTTTGTTTCGATTTCAAACAAAATTTTCGACACAAAGTTGCGATTTAATTTTAAGTTAGTTTGCAAATGACAGAAACACAAAGGGTTAAAAAGGTGATAAATTGGCTCGTTTTTATGGAATACGCCGAAAACGAGCGAGAATTAGCCGAGAAGTTAGGCTATACAAAGTCATCATTCTCACAGATAGTAAATGGAAAAGTGCCTTTGTCGGAAAGATTTGTGCAGAAATTGGCGTCTGTCGATAGAAATATAAACGAAGTTTGGATAATGACAGGCGAGGGCAATATGCTGAACTCCGTGGAGGCGGGAACAAGTGTCGTAACTATTCCGGCAAATGTTTGGGAGGTGATACAAACGCAGGCCGAAAGCCTGAAAAGCAAGGACAAGCAGATAGACGAGTTGGTTGCCTTGTTGAAACAGCAAATTGCGGAAGGCAAAAAAATGCCTGCCCAGCAGGGAGGCAATGCCACCTCTGCCGTTGCAGGATAATAGAGTTCGGACAAATCCGATATAAAGTACCGTTATATTGAAATTTATGAACACAAGGTTACTCGAAATAATCAAATATAAAACAGGCGGGCGACAACGGGAGTTTGCTGATTTGTTGGGCTGGACGCCTCAATATCTTGCCAAGTTGCTAAAAGGGGAAAATTTCGGTATCACGCCGGTAATGACAATCGTATCGAAGTTGCCTGACATCAACGCCCGTTGGTTTTTGACCGGCGAGGGGGATATGATTGAAGAACCCAAGTATGCGGACATTCGGAAAACAATGCTCGAAAATATGCTTGCATTGCTCGACATTGAGAAATATATGCCTGTAATGACCCCCGAAGAGTTGCGAGACTACGAGTTGATAGTTATCGGACACAAAAAGCCCGATTTCAGCCCCGAATTGGTTGCAAAATGGCAAAGATTATTACAGGAGCGAGAAAATAAAATAGACGCAAAATTCAAGGCCGCAAACGCCCATTCAGAAAAGATATGCATCAAAGCGAAAACGAAAAAATAACAGCCCGATTTTTCGAGGCTTTATACGCCCTGAAAGCAAAGGGGGTGATACGAGGGAAAAAGACGTTTACCGACCGATATAATATCAACCGGTGGAACCTGAATGCCCTCGAAGCGAAAAATCCCAATACCACGCAGAATAGCGCACAATTACCGTGGTTGGTGTACCTTGTCAGAGATTACGGCGTGTCCGCCCATTGGTTGCTAACGGGGCAGGGAGAAATGTTCAGGAAAACGCCGTAGCCGCTATTCTTTGTCGGTTTCTTCCGGCAATATGTTCGGTATCATCGACACGGCCTCTTGCTTCTTTTTGTCGAGAATCTTGGCGTATATTTGGGTGGTCTGAATCTCTTTGTGTCCGAGTAATTTTTGCAGGGTATAAATTTCTGCTCCGAGGTCGAGCATCAAAACGGCGAAAGTGTGCCGGCCTGAATGAAAGGTTATATCCTTTGTTATACCAGCACGAACTGCCCACATTCTTAACTCCGTTATCATATAGGAACTATATTTGAAGCCGACAAACACTCTGTCGTCGGGCTTACCTCGCTCGCCCAAGTAGGAGGCTGCCTGTGGATTGATGTCGAGATATTCTTGCCCGCCCGTTTTCTTCTGCTTGAAAATAATACGGGTGAACTCCCCGTGCTGTTGGACTTCTTTCCACCGCATTTTTTCGATGTCGCTCTTACGGATTCCTGTCAGGCAACTGAACATAAACGCCTTTTTCAAAGCAGGGTATTTGCAATGCGCCGCAGCCATAGCCTTTACTTCGTCGAGGGTGAGGTAGCATCGTTCCGATTCCCCCGCTTTGAACCCCTCGATACCCCGCAGGGGGTTATGGGGCATAATGCGGTCGTCGAACGCTTGATTTATACATGCCCGCAGTTTGTTGAAATAACTTACTTTGGAATTTTGCGACAACGGCTTTGAAATCTCGTCCGTTACTATCTTCTTGCGCTTATCCCTGCAACGGGCGGTTTTATCCAAATACTCCCGAAAGCCCTCTATCCATTCCGGCGTAATGTCCTTGAACGTGGTGTTCGGTTTGCAATATCGTTCGAGGTGTTTCAGGCAGCTATGCCAATTTCCCCAATTCCCGTTGCTGTCTGTGCTCCCGTGTCGTTTTTCGCACATTGCCCGGTAATAATCGAGAAAATTGGTTTCGAGTTTGTACGCTGCATTGAACCCAAATTCGCCGTTCTGTAATTCGACAATCCGTTTCGCTTTGACGGCTTCGGCCAGCTGCAAAGTCTGCCGGTTCTTCTCTTTGTCGGCTTTTGTCTTTTCGGGGACGAGATACATTTTCAGGTATTCATACGACCGCTTGCCGTTCAAATATATGTCCAGGTATAACGACACATTGCCTGTCGGCGTCGTCCGCTTCCGGAGGCGGATAGGTTCTTTTGCTGCTCCCATATTTGTTGCTTTTGTTGCTCAAATTATTTCGAGCAACAAATTAACAACAAAAAATCGACAAATCAAATACAACGTATGTAAAAAGAAACGCCCCTTAATAGGAGGCGTTAATCGTTCATTAATAGATGTTTATTTGACTTTATTAGCGGTTTATTTGTGCATTGTTTGACATTTGATTTCCTCGCTTCATTTGCCGACGCAGCATCAAATGCCTATTGACTATCAATAGTTTACGGCTTAAAAGATAGGAACCTCAAAAATTTACTTGTTTTTTCGCAAAAAAATCGAAGATTTAACGATTTTTTTCATCGCCTCGCTCCGAACAGAGGGGAAAGAGGCAAAAACAGCCCTTTCAGGCCCCGACTGACCTCGTCTACAAAGATAGAGCATGTCGGGGTTTATTTCGCCAAAATGGGGTGTAAAATCGAGGATGGGTTCACGGATATTTTGGGGTTCCAATTGTTGGATATTGCGTCTGGTCGAAGAGGTGTTTTGCTCGGCCTTAATAGCACCAGGAGCACACATAAATTTTGCAGCCAAAAGAAAAAACGGCTGGCACCATTTAGCCATGGCGCAGCCATCTCTTTTCTTCCCTTATTTTGACTTTACTTTAATGAACGTATATATGAATACGGGGATAAAGTAAAGTTACAGTATAGTATCCCGTCGAATCATACTATCAAAAGAAAACCATATTCGGTCGGATCTCCTCAATCATCTTTTGCGGCACCTCACACTCCAGAGCAATTCCAGGCCACATGGATGCTGCCTGGCAAACCTCATCGATAATCCGTGCGGCATTCTTGATGTTGTTCTTGGCTGCGCATTCGAGCAGGTCGTCTTTGGTGATACCGCTGAATTTGCCGTTTATCGACATCTGGTGGGCCGAGGTCCACTGGCCGTCGGGATTGTAGGCATAGCCCATGTCGTAGGCCGGCGACAGACGCCATTTTCCGCCTCTGTCCATCAGGAACGAGATGTTCTTCGTGTGGTCGTCCTGGTTGCGCACCACAACATTGAACACCATTCTGCGGAACATCTCCTGCGCCTCCTTGTAGGTGAGCCGCAGACCGCGCATTACGGCGAACGCCTGTTCGTAGGAGTAGGCCCTGAGGAGCCGGTAATCGAAGTGCGCGATGCCGCAGAGCGTCTGCATGTGTATCTTTGCCCCGTTTATCCGGTCGAACCGCTTTGTCAGGAAATGGGCCCTCCCGTTCTCTTCGATTAGCGAGCATTCCGCCATGTCGATGCCGCATTCCTTCACAAGACGTGAGAAGGAGTATTCCAGTCGGCCGAAGTTCTCCGTCTCCCTGAATCCGGCCGTGGTGGAAACGCCGTCCAGCTTGATGATGTAGTAGTCGAACCCATCGGGAGCCTCGACCTGTCCCGAACGGATCTCTCCGGTGGATTTGTTGTAGGCAATGATTGCCTTGGCCCGTTGCCCGCCGGCAGAAGTGCCGAGACGCAGAATCTCCGCGATGGCCGCCTTCTTGTCGGAGCCGATGTTCACATTGAAACTTGATTTGTCGGCAAGGGCTTCTCTGGCTACATCCACCAGCGAATCGACCTCTATCCGGATATCCGTATCAACTGCGTCGATGGCCGGCTCGAATTCAAGGGCTCCCATGCAGCGTTTGCCCAGAAAGCAAAGCGTCTCGATCGCATTGCCGCTGGTCCGTCCCGTTAAGGCCAGCCACTTCTCAAAAAGGGCTCGTCCGTATGTATCCGGCAGGGAGTCCGCCAGCATCCCGGGCAGGCCTTTGAAGGTCGTTTTGTCGAGCTCCCCGAAACTGTACACACGTCCTTCCCTTACGGGCATCATCAGCGGCGAAGGCTCTATGCCCTGTCGTACAAAGTCCGGATCGTACTCGAACTGTGCGACTTCATATCTTTGGTCCCAACGTACCGAGCCTATGGGCTGGCCGTATAGATTGACACGAGCTGCGTCTACCATTCCGAATCCTCCTTATTCTCTTTTGTGTAACCTTTGGATGCCCGCTTGCGCTTGCGCTTGGGCTTGTTTGCTTTGCTGGCCAACTCGTAGTATTCATTCGGGCTCAACTGCTCCTCCTCGACAAGCGGGACGAAGACGTCGAGCTTGCCCAGAGTGCGCAGGACGCGGATCAGCGACTCGAAGTTCTTTACCTCCCCGTCCTCCATGCGTTTTATGGTGGATATGGAAACACCGCTCTTGTCTGCCAGCTCGGCCTGCGACATATTCTGCTTCAGGCGCACTGTTTTTATTTTGGCTGCAATTCTGTTGCAAAGCTCGGTATCTGTCAGTATGTATATATTGTCCAACATATCAAATCTGATACTTGTTGCAACAAATATAATAATAAAAGTTCATAAATGAAACTTTATTAGAAATAATTTAGTCGGAGGTCAATTTATATGCCGTGAAATTTGTTGTTTTGTACATTGGGCTCGGAAAAATATTTTGCAGCCAAAAGAAAAATGGCTGTAGCCATTTCACTATGGCGCAGCCATCTCGTCTCTTCCCTTATTTTGACTTTACTTTAATGAACGTATATATAAATACGGGGATAAGGTAAAGTTGATTTTTCTTTTGGTGAGAAAATAGGCCTTAAACATTGATGTTAAAATCAAAATATTCACTATCTTTACAATGAATATTATTTTGTTTTTTTGCTTGATAAATGTGAGTCTATGAATAATATATTGGCTTTTGATGTGTTAAATCCAAGCGAGGTAGCTTTACAGATTGCAACGAGAGTTAGAGCCCGTAGATTGGAATTGAACCTAACCCAGGAAGGCATGGCTGCAAGAGCCGGTCTTAAGTTCGCTACTTACCGCCGATTCGAACAGACGGGAGAAATCTCTTTGAAGGGGGTGCTTCAGATTGGATTTGCTTTGAATGCGTTATCAGAGTTTGATGCTCTCTTTGCACAAAGGCAATATCAATCATTGGATGATGTATTGAACGAACAAAATGTTACCCGCAAACGAGGAAAGAAAAATGAATAGCATCAAGCAGATAGAAGTAATATATAACAATCGGCAGGTCGGACGTTTGGCTCTGACGAAAGCAGGACTGTGTGCCTTCGAATATTCGGCAGAGTGGCTTAGTTCTGGTTTTTCTATTTCCCCGGTTGAGCTGCCTTTGCGAAGCGGCGTTTTTATTGCCAAACCGCGTCCGTTTGAAGGTGGATTCGGAGTTTTCGATGATTGTCTGCCCGATGGATGGGGCCTTCTTATCCTGGACCGATACCTGCAACAAAAGGGGATCAATCCTCGCGCGCTTACTCTACTGGATCGTCTCGCATTGGTCGGGTCGTCGGGACGTGGAGCCCTGGAGTTCCGTCCGGATCATAGTGTCGTGACGCAACAGGATTATGCTGATTTTGAGAAGTTGGCATTGGAAGCAGAGCGGATATTGAACAGCGACGAATATAGGGGTGAAGGCATCGAGGAATTTCAAGACCGTGGTGGCTCTCCGGGTGGTGCACGTCCCAAGATCTTCGCCCGTTATGAAGGCAAAGAGTGGCTGGTAAAATTTCGTGCCAAGAGAGATCCGCAGAGTATCGGTATGGATGAATACCGCTATTCGTTGCGTGCTAAAGAGTGCGGAATCGAAATGCCTGATACACGGCTTTTCGAAGGCAAGTACTTCGGCGTGGAACGTTTTGACCGAACGCCTCAAGGCAAACTGCATGTCGTTAGCGTGGCTGGTCTTATCGGTGCCGATTATCGGTTGCCGAGTATCGACTACAAGCATATTTTTCAGGTGTGTGCCATGTTGACGCATAGTGTATCCGAGTTGTGGAAAGTTTATCGACTGATGGTGTTCAATTATCTTATCGGTAACAAGGACGACCATGCTAAAAACTTCGCCTTTATTCATCGGGATGGCGATTGGCATTTTGCTCCGGCCTATGACCTGTTGCCCAGTGATGGAATTAACGGTTTTCGAACGACTTCAATCAATGACAGTATCGAACCGACAAAAGAGGATCTTTTGACGGTGGCAGCAAAGGCCGGGTTGGATGAGCAAGAAGCTGATGTGATGTTTGATAGGATGGCCACAATTGTCAGACAAACAGAAGACGTTGTTACAAATCGTATGAAATAGTTACTTGACTATGTTTGGTATAATTCATAAATTTATAGTTGCATTGTTCGGAAAATTTAAAAATAAAAATAAAAATACAATGGCAAATAATGAACAGTATCCTCGGTTTATTCCTGATAAACCAACCGGAGATGACGTTTTTGAAGGTCAATCTCAGACCAATCTTGCAAATAATATTTGTGAGTACATTCGTTCCAATGATTCTGCATCTTCTCGAGGACGGGGGCAGATGCCTAGGATAATTGGCTTGGAGGGGAAGTGGGGTTCTGGTAAATCTAATGTGGTAGAGAAGATAAAGAAAGACCTTGAAGGAGAAGGATATTATACTTTCACATATGATGCGTGGGGACATCAAGAGGATCTACAGCGTCGGTCTATTCTGGAAACACTTACTAATGCCCTTATAGAGGATAAGGTTCTGGAAGGAAAAGTTAAAATAAAAATGAGAAATGGTGAATCCAAAGAGGCAGAATGGAAAGACCAACTTTCATTACTACTATCAAATAAAACGACCACAATTACCAAACCTCAAACGAGACTTACAGGTTCGGCTATTTGGGGAATTGTTCTAATAGGCTTATTTACTATACTGAATATAATTATCAATCAATTACTTGATAATGAATGTATCTCGTTATCTTGGAAATGGATACTACTAGAATACTCTCCCATTATTTTGGGGCTTATAGTGGCAGGCTGTTATAGATGTAAAGATAAAAATTGGAAAAATGTTTTTACATTATTAACACAAAAGAGTGATGATACAATTACTGAGCAATTTACATCCAGCGAGGAACCCTCTGTAATGGAATTTAAGAATTGGATGCATGCCATTTCGTCTCATCTTGGTAAAGCAAAGGGAAATAAGATAAAGAGGATTATAATTGTATTTGATAATATGGACAGACTGCCATCTGAAAAGGTGATGCAGCTTTGGTCTGCCATATATACATTTTTTGCGGGTAGTGAGTTTGAAAATATATGGACTATTATTCCATATGATTATATGCACTTGTGTGACGCAATTTATGAAAGTGGGGAGGATGGTAAGATTAAAGATAGCGATAAGTCAAAGTTCAAACGTTTTATCAATAAGACATTCCCTGTCGTATATACTGTTCCTCAACCAGTAATAACTGACTACAATAAGTTATTCAACAAATACTTTGAGGATGCCTTTGGTACAGAAGAACATGACCAAAAACACATATGTCAGGTATTTATGCTATTTCATGTTAATCCCAATCCTCGCACTGTAATATCGTTTGTCAACGAACTTGTTGCCATGCGCTTGCAGTGGCCTGCTACGGGATGCAGATTACAAAATATAGCTCTATTTGTCCTTAAAAAAGATGGACTCCTATATGGAAACAATTCTTTAGAAGAGAATCTACTAAGTGATGCATTGTTTAAAGATGTATCTTCCTTCTATCCAGACCAGGAGGCTGTTAGAACTCAACTATGTCAGTTTGCCTATGGCCTGCACGATAAATCATTGGCAGGAGAGCTGCCTTTAAGAAGATTGCTATCTGCTGCTATCAAATCAGGTGATTCTTTGGCTCGCTTTGTTGAGCAGCCTCATTTTATATCCGTCTTGGAAAATATTCTTGCAACAGAAGCAACGATAGAATCACTTGGCAATGCAGTGAAAAGTTTGTCCACATTGGATATTAATAGTTTATCGGAAGATGACAAAGAGAGAATTCAGAAGAAATGGGACATGTTGGCAAATCTGAGATCTGAAGCCTCATGCGATAGTATGCGATTCGACGATGCTCTTGAAGCAATCATATATCATGCGTCTAGCTTGCGTGTGAGAAATATGTGTGAATCATATATTAAAACCATTCAAGAGTGTAAGATTGAAACTGGTTCTGCCTATTTCATTGTCTTAAACAAACTGAAGACAAGCTTGACTGATTCAGATAAGGATGTTAAGTTTGAGGAAGTTATAAAGTCTATTAAGCTTGAACCTAAACATTTTGTTGAGTTTGTGGTTGCTGCTGGAAAGGAGTATAATATTTATAAAGTTAGTGCTGATAACGAGAGTCTCAATGAGTATGTATTCACAGAAATTGAGAACGGATCAGAAGAGGGTATAGATAAATTTGTCGAATTGGTATATCAAGATGATGCATACGATTTCTCAAGTTTAAGAACCAATGTCTCTGATCTTATAAAGGCTGAAACTAGCATCAAGAAGCCTAGAATAGTATCTTATGTAAACAGACTGCTTGATAATGGTGATGGTAGAATTACAACCCGTTTTACAAGTAGTTTTATTTCTCAGACTATTCAGAAAATAGATGCAAGTACAGAGAAACTAGGTGTTGAGGACTTATTTGCCATGTCTTTGGCTGATGGCCATGATATTGCCAATATAAATGAAACAATAATACCTCGAATAGCTAGTTGTTTTGAGAAATATATGGATTATGCCTATCTGCTTAAACAGGCTGGTAACCAGCATTCTGCATATAGATTGCTGAATGTGTACATCATAAAAAATAAATTAGGAAAAACACCGGATGTTAAATATGCTGCTCAAAATATCAAGGCAATTAAGCAGAATTTTGCTTTAGATTATTCCGAAATATTTTCACAATTTAACAGGTGGGCGCCAGAATGGAGTGATTCTGACGAAACAACGTATACTTCATATTGTTTGCAAGATTTGTTCGATACTTATAAAGAATATCCGGGGCTATTTACAAATGGTATAATAAATTTAGGGATAAGGGTATTAAAGAAGCAACCCAAAGGCTTTTTATATAGTCCTAATAACAGTCCTAATACTTATTGGAGCCGGTTTGTTCAATCATTTTTAGGGACTAGTTTTTTGCCTGAATTAACGGATAACTTATATGGAGAGCTGGAAAGCCTTTTAGATCGAGTTATAACTGCCAATGGTGTTGAATATCCAGACTTATTGAATAAATTATTATCTGTATCTAGCAAGTCGTCATTGATTGAATATTTAAATAATAAGTTAGATTACTTTGCCAAACAACGGTGTCAAGTTAATGTATTTAAGGTGTTTGGTAAGTTGTTGCCATGTCTGGGTAATAGTATGGATGATCATACGGCAAGAGGACTTATGTCAAATTTTATTAAGCCTGTTGTGAATGATTCCGAATGTGCACAGATTATTGTTGCCAACAAAGATTTTTACTTAGGTGTAATGGCGCATTGCAAGGAGATGTCCCAGGATATTCTAAAAACCATGAAAACCAATGTCAATGTGAAAGATATTTATTCTACTATTATAGCAGATATTGACCGATTGATTATTTCTGATGGAGAGGAAAATAATGAGTAATGAAATATTAACTATATAATAGTAGATACATGTATTAAACAATTTGGATATGGCAAGTGTAATAACAAATATATCGATTAAGAATATTAAAGGATATGGTGATCCTGCTACAAGTATTACTCTCGAATTGAAAACAAATAGGGTCAATATTATTTATGCTCCCAATGGGACAGGAAAGTCCTCTATTGTGGCAGCCTTCAGGTCTCTTAATAGAAATACATTATCTCCATTGAAAGATGATATGTACCATAAAGACGAGACTCTTTTGCCCGAATTGTCAATCATGATGGATGGTCGGACATATTCTGCAGATAAGGTATCAAACACCATTAATCCTGTTTTGGAGCCATATGTCATAAATAGTGGAACAATAGTTAACACAGTTAGACAAAATATTGGAGGAAAGTATACAAAAGTTAGTGGTTATTTAGATATTGAAAATATCGTTGTAATAAATAATATACCTCCAATTGTAAGACCCCATTATCGTATTACGGAAATAAGAACAGAATTTGGGAAGAATGGTAAAATATTGACAAGAAGAGATGATTTATTTGCCAATAATACAGCTTTTTGGAAGGCTTGTGAAGAAATAGGACCCAAATTAGATTTTTTCAGGAGTGCTCAATTTCGGCGACAGCTTGTGGATAACATTAAAGTAGCAATACAAACTTTAGAGGGTACTACTGATTATATTAAAAATAACGTGCAAGATAATTGGTTTGAGGCTCTTGAGCGTAATCGAGTATTTGACGAAATTATGCAAGGGCTTAATTTCTTTACTACGGGAATGAACAAACTAGATCGCTTTGATTTGTTTTATCAAGTTTTATATTTCTGGAGCCAAACAAAACATGAAATAAAAAATGCAAACAAGAGAACTGCATATGAGGAACAAAGAGCCAGATTTGATGCTAATCTGGCTTTGTTGGATACTACCTGGAAGAATATTCGAAGTGTAGAAGAAGACAATGCTCTTGTTGTTCAGTTTCCTCATGCAGATGAAATATCGAATGGTCAGCGGGATATCTTGACTCTTGTTGTGGAGTTGTTAAAATTTAAATCGTTGATCCAATCCGATAAGAAATACATTCTACTTATTGATGAAGTGTTTGACTATCTTGATGACGCAAATACCATTACGGCTCAATATTTTCTTTCGGAGTTTCTTCAACGAGATAGAGAGAATTTGTTCTTGTGCATGTTCACGCACCTCAATCCTTTCACTTTTAGAAATTATATCTTTTCAGAGAAAAAGATTAATTATGTTTATCTTCAGCAGACTCAGCCAGTTGCAACAAAAGCAATGATGGCTTTTATCGCATTTCGTGAAGGTCTCGATAGGAAAGATGCAGAACAAGCGAGATTATATAATAGTTTATCTCATGATTTATTTCATTATAATCCGGTAGTAGCAGATTATAGTAGTCAAATTATGCCATATAAAAAGACTGCAGATTTAAATCAGAACTTTGGGAAAACAAGTGTATTACACCAAATATTGATAGACGAAGTGAACAAATATTTGAGAGGAGATCAGGTGTATGATCCATATGCAGTGGCTATGGCATTGAGGCTGCGTGTGGAGAAGATAATTTATAATCAGTTAAAGGATCAGCCTCAAAAGAATGCATTTATAAGTGAAAAGACAACTAAAAATAAATTTAAATTCGCAGAAGATAATGCAATAATAATACCAGATATATTATATTTGGTTAATGCTATTCATAATGAAGCAGATCATCTGAAATATGATGCAACGACTCATGTATATTTCGAAAAATCGATGGTATACAAATTGCAGAACAACATTATTAAAGGAATAATAAAACAGATCTTTGAGTGGGAAAATAAAATATTGACAACACAAGTCATTGATTAACTATTGACTCTATTGACTTGCGGTAATATTTCACGTGGGACAGTTTGGTGGATACATACTTTGATGCGGTATTAGATCTGTTAGGTAAGTTTGTATCATCGCCTATTATATCTTTAGGGATTCTATTTTGTGCCTATTGAGTACTACGAATGATTTTATGTATATTACAAGTTTACTTGTAGCATTGAAGAGACCTATATGTTCAAACTAATATCCCAAACGATCTGTTCCTAAATATTTATTGAATATATAATCAATAAGAAAGATGTCCTTTTCGAACTCATGCCGTAACATTTGCCTCCTTTGCTCTTCAGATATGCCTTCTATTTTTGTCCATCCGCGAGGAAATCCTAATTCATATTCTATATCTTCCAACGTTTTCTTTTTTGAAGCAATGATATAGTCAAAGTGAAGAACCGGATCAATAATATATCCGAACTTTTGAAAGCACTCTCTGGTTATTTGCAAAAGAGTGATCATGTATTGGCGGCAGACTTTGACAATCTCCTCCTTGGGTATTTTAAGTTGCTTTTTTTCCTGGAATTGTATCGAAAAACAAAGCTTGTTGAGATGATGAAAAAAATAATGGAGAATAAATTGCGTACCCACCTTCATGTATTGTATAATTTCGTGCCTCCAATAGATATGATGCTATTGGATCTTCTTTAAGTTTCTGTTGCTGTAGGTTATACCATTCATCAAAATCATGGATTCCTTTCATTGCTACTTGTAAGGCAAAAGTAATACTTCGAGCAGCACTTAAATATGCGCTCAAAAAGTAAACAATATCGGGGCCTTTGGTTTTTTCAAGGTAGCCCAAGAAAAAATCGCTTTCTTTTATTTTATTTTCTACAATTTGAAATGATTTCATGAATTGTTTAGTATTTTATTGCATAAGCCATTAACCAAATTGACGAAATTCTTGCTATGTCGAATAGAGCATTCCCAGACGACAATTACCTTCCAACCAGATTCTTCAAGTTCGCGTTTTACGACTGCATCCCGTTCCCGGTTGCCTGATATCTTGTTAACCCAGAATTCCGTATTGCTCTTGGGGGTGTATGCATATTTGCAGCCGGGATGTCCGTGCCAGAAACATCCATGAACGAAAATGACCGTCTTGTATCGAGGCAGAACGATATCCGGTTTCCCGGGAAGAGTCCCGACATTGACACGATAGCGAAAGCCGCGGGCGAAAAGGGCCTTGCGAAGCGTAACTTCCGGCTTCGTACCCTTGTTCCTGATTCGGGACATGACCTCCGATCTTTTTTCGCTGCTCCAGATATCCATGGCTCTCGTCAATTGGGGAATCCAGCCTTCTTAAGCTTTTGCAGGTTGAAGTAGAAGGCATATTTCATTCTGTCTGTCAGTGGCTTAATCCCATCGGCGACATCCTTCATGGCTTTCCATTTCCAGTCTTCAAGAATTCGTCGACGTTTGTCCCATTCCACCATGGCCTGTATCAGTTCCAAGGTAATCTCGTCTTGACCGTTTACCGGAGACATGGTATCGGAAGTCTCGGCTGCTTTTGCACGATCCTGCTCGGCCAGACTGTCGGCTTCCTCAAGAAGTTCCGGATTGTGTTGCCAGACATTCTCGTAAATCAGATACCCTCTGGAGATATCGCTGTCGTTCAGCTTTCGGTTGTTCCTGATTTTGTATGCGATATCGCTGGCCAGAGAGGTCAGGGTCGGCTGCAACATTCCCGTGTCACGCCCCCATGTCTCTATCTTTTTCCAAAGAGAGAACGGGATTGCCCGTATGATACCCTCCTTGTGCCGTCTGTCCGATTCTTCGTCGCCAACATCGCTTTTGTGGTTGCGTTTGGGAGGATTCTTCTCATCAATGAAATCCTGACGAATCTCATCGAGACTGTAAACCCATTCATTTGAGCGGACTTTTAACCAGCACTCTTCCTTTTTGGCCCATTCGATATAGTGCGAGACGGGAGATTCTTTGAGAATAAATTCGTTGACCTGCTTCATCAGATCGTATATGAAATCCGACAAGGCTGACGATATCGACTGGTTTTTCCAAATTTGATACAAATCCAGTCGTCCCTCGGTAATGATATTCAGAAGAGACAATGTATACGGAACAACAACCTGTTTCAATTCACCGATATGATCTCCCGTGAGTTTGGTTCCGTATCGTTTGTCGGCAGCCTTGAAGAGAATGGCTTTGGCGATCATGTCTTCAAACCATGCAACGTCGATATGTTTGACGTCCGGGAGATTGTAGTTTATGAAACGTGCATAGTTCTTTTCATTTCCTCGTACTACGATGTGAGGTCCGATAGCCAGATTTCTGCCATTGTATGTTTCCTGCCATGCATTAACATATTTGGCAAGTTCTACTTTCGTAACGACCTGCTTCTTCGGGTATTTCAAATCAAAGGCCTTCTGCCGTGATTTCGTGAATCCTTCCTTGGCCCGCAGGGTCTTGTATTGTCCACGAGCACGTTCAAAGAACCATGCCGTCTGCAGATTGTTGGTCGGAGTCGCGGGTGCAAATATGTATCTTGAGATGCGCTCGATTTCCACAAGGGCCGGATTATTGGCCGAGAAGTCGGCATCATTGACCTTGTTCTGGGTATTGGCATAGCGTGATATGCGTGAAACTATTTCTGCATATTGATCCTTGTCCTTGATGACGGACAGCTTTACCTGAACAAGAATATCTGAAATGTCGGCCTTGTCCTTCTTGGCCGTATTGTAGATGGAGGCCGTAGTCTGACCGCCATTTACAATCTGGAGGTTGCTGATATGTCTGATGAAATGCCTTGTCTCATCCAGTTCGATGTGATCGGCTGTTGCCGCGATACCGTTGTTGTAGGCCAGGAACATGTGAGGTTCACTCTTGATGGTTTCCCTTATGCCCTTGTTGATCTTTCCCGTGAACTGAAGAAACGAACGCACGTTCTGTTCCAGCAGACGGGATCCGTAGCATTCATAAAGTTTGGCCAGACATTCTCCGGATATAATGGCAACGTATGCTTCGTAATCGGGATTGCTCAAATTGGCGGCAAGACATGGAATTTCATATTTGTGTCCGTCAAGATTCTCAAAATCCAGTTCTATGGGAACTCCGGCCTGTTCGGAAATCTTGTAAAGATACTCCACGTCTATAACCTTATAGTAGATGTTGTATCCGCAGATGACTTGGCTGGCTGGCAGTTCTCCCTTGTATGTGCCGTTTGTCAGGATGAAGGCATTTACGCGAATCAGATTTTCGCGCAGTTCGGCATAATTGGCCAGCGTATTGGCGAATTCAAAGATTTCGGATGATTCTGCAATCTCATTGACATAATCGTTGTATACAGCCCGGCGGAAAAAGTTCGTAATCATCTTTGAAGCCGTATCAACCTCGCCCTTGGAAATCGTACGGATATCCGTGGTGTTGGCATAAAGGGTGATGAACAGATCCACGGTTTCGTAGTTGTCCGAAATCGCATATCCGTTTATCTTGTGTTGGCCCTTTTTCTTCAAATCGCGTTCGTCGTAGGCAACCGATACGTTCTCCGTTTCGGCTGCATCGGACAGCATGTCCAGACAGATTCGGGTAAATATCTGTTCCTGGGTATTGCCATCTTCATCACCCGACTGCATGGCGACAACGTCCTGCATAAGGGACTGGTAGAATTTTTCAATCTCTTTCATGATCAACTGTCGATTTGAAGAGTTCCGTGTCAGTTACTGCGTATTCTTCGCAGGCCGACGTGTTGATGGTGTATGTGACGTTGTTGACTCCATTGCGCAGATCCCGTTCCATGATACGGGGAAAATTCCCCGATATGCGATAGGCCTGCTCCCTGCGAATCTTGTAGCAGCGATCCTGATACATGGGCGCGTGTTCATCGAAATATCCCGCATGAGTCAGGCCGGTATTGAACCGGTGCAACGCAATCGTGTCAGTCGCCAGTGCTTTTCGCAGGTCTTCGATTGCCCGGTTCAGGGTCTGACCGTTTTTCCGGGATACTTCTATGGAAAGATGATACAGGAAAAGCCGGTCAAGCAACGCATCATCCAGTTGGCGTTCCCCGTTTATCGTAAGTCGATCCGAACCGTTGGTCGCGGTTGTCTTTACCTCGATGGCCCAGTCTTCACCCTGAAAGTCTCTCATGGCCTTGTCGCAGCCAACCCAATATCCGACCGTTTCCGTCATGTCGGAGGAATTTCGACGTATCATGCGAGACAACAGATGAAGCTCGCCATACAAACCTTGTTGTTCGGCCGGAGAAAGCCCGGCCGCAAGTCCTCGATCGAAAAGAGTTCTCCACTTTTCAAGCTGATTCAGGATAATGCGAAGTGCGGACTTTTCGGAAGATTCACGGGTTATGGCACTTGTCAAATCCGAGCATAAGGTAGCGAACACGCCGAGACAGTCCGTGTGATGCAGCTGTATCAGCAACAGATTTCTGTGCTCGAAACTCGTGTCCGGCATTTGCAGGATTCCAAGTTCCTTCAGGCTTTTGAACTGGTCAACCGGAATGGTCAGGCTACTGTCATATGAGAAAGCGATACCGTACAGGTTGTCTGGATATCGGTATGCTCCGTATACGTACAAGGGAGACTCAACCGGAATTCTGCGTTTGGTGAGTCCGGCTTCCTCTGCCGAGGCCAGATTGTTCCATATGTCCGTTATCGAGTTACTGTTCATCATAAGTGTTGTCGTTGGTGCTGTCGAAGTTCTCCTCGGTAATTGCAAAGTCGGCTACCTGGTTGGCTACATAGGAGATGGCCTTGTCTGTGTCGCTGTGCGGAAATGCGATGGCAAATCCGATGAACGGCTCGTCGTCTTTCGTATAGGAGACAGCATCCTTTACTCCAGACATGTTGGAATATTCCGGATTCAGCGGATAAATCATGAGCAGGGGAGTCTGTTTGGAGCGGAACTCCTGTCTGACGAGCTGCGGTGAAGGATATTCGTGTTTCCACTCTTCTTTAGCCCGGGTCTTCCGGCCTCTGGTCTCATCAAGAGCTTTCGACAGCATGTCGTCAGGAAGGTCAATGAATTCATCGGTCGGATTACCCACGATATGGTTCTTGCGGATATAGTATGTCCCGGCATTTTGTGCATCTTGTGCCTGCCGGCGTATGAAGCATCCTGCCTGTACGCCGTTCGAAAAGGTATGGACGCATGTGTTGCCATCTGCATTCTTGCTCATCAGTGCGATGTCCCAGGAAACAAGTTCTCCCACATCGTTCAGTTCCCGGATATAGTCGCATATGAGATCGAGATTGACCTTGGTCAGGGACTCCGGCAGTTGGAACCGGGACAGGTAGTCGCAGACGGTATCGGAAGATATGCCGGTCCACAGATAATCGTTTTTGATTCTGTCTGGAGTTCCGAGTTCTGAAAGCAGACTGTCCGTTGCCGCCAGATTGTTCCGTTTGGAGGCCGGATCCCGGAGCAGCTGGTATGTCTCTACCAGACGACCGGCCCACGAGACCTGAATGTTCTTCGTGTGACGCATCTTGGATATGGACGTTATCTGCAACTGCCCGGGATGAGTGCGAACCTTCAGGGCATAGTTCTCCGGCGTCCCGCCTGATTCGGCCAGATATCTGAACTCTTCCCGAAGTTCGTCGCTGGCAAGCGTTATGTGACGGTACCATTCGTTCAGCTCGTTGCTGGTGAAGAGCCGGCAAAGATCCACATAGCCGGGGCGATAGCCGAACCATCGTCCCATCTGCATCAGCGTGTCGTACATCTTCGACGCACGCAGAAAATAGCTCACGGACAGCCCCTCGAGCGTAAGTCCGCGAGACAGCTTGTCTCCGCCAATGGCAATGACCGAAATGCCGTTCTTTTCGTTATCGTAATAGGTCAAACTGTCTCCGGAGGTCCCGTTGATGGACTTGACTTCTATCTTCTGTACGGCCCGATAGAGCAGAGGCCTGATCTCATCCCATGTGTGGCTCCGTATTTTGTTGTCGATGCGGGAAAGAACCGGTGACTCGATGATTTCTCCGGTAATGGTACGGTATGAACGGTAATCGGGAGAGTCTTCCTCGAAAATCTGCCGGAGCTCTTCCAGCATGGTCGGATCGTTCGCCTCTATTTCGCTCTTGTAGTATTTGAACAGACGGTCAATAATCTCCTTGAGATGATTCTGCCATGCCTGAAAACGGGAGACGTGAATCAGCATGGAGTTGTGTTTGTTCTCCTGACCACGGGCAATTCGAATGGCACAGGTAACGATAAAACACTTGATGGCTGTTCTCAACGATTCCGGAATATCATCTATCGTCGGTTTCGGATCGTCTCTCTTGTGACCTGCGGGCACAAAGGTGTCGCTGTCCGTAACCGGGAAAACAATGGGCAGAAGATCATCGTCCTCATCGGGATTAGCCGAAGTGCCGAAGACCTTTTCGGGACCGACGTAGTTGTCCGGAGCCGGAAGGTTGATGATGAAATCCTTGGGGAAAAGATCGTCCTTGTTGAGAGGAATAAAGATGTTGGCAAACGGGGTCGCCGTATAGCCGACATAAGCAGACCGATTGAACAGCTTGATGATCTTGCAGATATTTCCGTTTATGGCGGTCGGGTCGTCACCGGCCCGACTGGTATTTATGGAAGCATTGTCCGCTTCGTCATCGACAAGCAGCAGGGACTTGTTGGCTATGACATCGTGGGTGGACTGTGATTTCAACCAACTGTACAGCCGCTTGAGTACGGAAACGTTTTTTTTGATCACGAGAATGATCGGCTGTGGATTGTTGAAGTTGAAACCGGCCGTATTTGCCGCCTGCTTTGTGAAGTCGCCCCGTTCGGTGCTGGTCGTGTAGGAGTTTGCGATGGCTTTGTCAAAACCGGGAATCAGACCTACTCCGATACGTATGGTTTGGTTCATGTTGTAGGCTCTGGTATTTTGCGTGTCAAATCCCAGAAAACCTTCGTCTATGCGGGTCTGTGTCTGACTTCTTAAATTGTTGTGTATGCCGGCCAGAATGATGATCAGGTTGAATCCGGCATCGGCGGCCTTGCAGATCAGCCCCGTATAGTTGGCTGTTTTGCCGGACTGTACCTGTCCGACGACAAGTCCTTTCTTGTTGATGATGACGTCGCTGTGCTGTGGATTGAACAGCTTGTCCAGAATACGGTCGGTCAGATCATCCAATTGGAAGATAACCTCGGGGGCAAAATGCTTCTGTTCGGCCAGGTATTTCTTGTACCGGGTCCAGAACAGCCATTCCGAACGACATTCAGCCTTGAATTCCTTCAACCATGGAATGCGGGCATCACGTCCTTCCAGAATCTGGTAGGTATCCACCTTTACGTTATAGATGGACAACAGGCTTTTCTTCAGCTCTATTTTGTTCAACCCGGCAAACATGGGCAGGCTTGTGACGGTGGAAATGGCTGTATCTATATCGCCGTCACTTACTCCGGGCTTGAATCCAATCATGACCTGGCACATGTTGATGGCCTTTTCGTTCAGTTCATTCATTGCAGTTCGTCTATCAGGTCTTCGTATTCGTTGAAAGGCTCCATTTGTTTCAGTGCCAGTCTTGACTGTTCAGGAGTCAATCCCTGATCCAATTGCCTTTCATGGATTTGTTTTATCATTGTGCGGAGCAACCCGGGATCCATGTCCGAATAGGGTTGTTTCTGGCTGTCGTCATCGTTGGCCTCCCGCACATAGATGGTTTTGGCGGGTATGGATTCCTCCACGAATTTCAGCAGCATGTCAATAGCCTGGTCCGGGTTCTCTTTGGCAAGCTCTCGAATATTACGGACAAGCGCATGTTCCCGGTTGACGACGAAAGACCATTTGTTGTCCTTTTTCTTTTCCAGCCACAAACTTTGAAATTCCTGCCCGGCTCGCTGTCTGAGGATACGTCCGCGGTGTCTGTAAACTTCAGCTCCTTTGTTGCAGGCCTGTCTGGCATAGGATTCAAGCTGCTGTCTGCATCCGACGGGGGGCGCCGCCTTGGCTTTTCTGATGTCTATCTGCCAATCGGAATCCACACTATTGGGCAGATTGATCTGTATTCGAACCAGTTTGTAGGCCTCTTCCTTGCGAAACAGACCCAGCCAGTCTCCGGCCAGCAGCAGACGGTCTCCGCGATAGACATAGAATCCCTGATGGGCTGAAAATCCGAAGATACCTTCGGCCTGTCTGTATGCGGTCTCCGAAGAGAAGTTGTTCTTGTGTGGCAGGATATATCCCTTTACGGTTATCTGTTCTCCGATTTGTTCGGACGGCATGATCTGGACCTTGCTCTCCTTTGGACAGAAGGGATTCCACGGGTCGATTTCATGTCCGCCCCAATGTATTGCGACGGATTTGGCCTCCAGGAACCGGTGAAAAGTCATTGAAAGATGTTTCCTGACCCGATCGAACGCCTCCGAGAACTTTCTTTTGGCATTCTCGTTCTCGGCTTTTGTTGCAGCCGGGATAATCCGGTCCGGATCCGTCCAGATAACGATGGTGCCGGATGCAAGGTCGTCCAGTTCGTGTTCGAAGCCTTCCGGACACCAATGAACCAGTTCCCATCGGTCGCATCGAGCAACATGATCCAGACTCCATGTCCAGAATTCGGGAGACTGTCCCTGAATCTTACTCATAACGGTCAGTGTCCGACATTGTGAAAAGGAGGCGGTTTTCAGACCGAGACCGAAGCGTCCCAGGTCTGTTGCCGACCGTTCTTCCAGCGGATTCTGCGCCCCGGGACGCATGGCTTGGATTATCTCTTCACCGGACATGCCGTGTCCATCATCCCTGATCGTTATGACGGAATCTCCTCCCTTCCAGATTCGATTGATCCACACATTCCTGGCCGATGCCGATATCGAGTTGTCCACAATATCGGCTACAGCCGTTTCCAAGCTATAGCCGATGGCTCGAAATGTTTCGATCATCGCTGCGGCCCCCGGAATGGCTGATGCGGTTTTCAGAGAGGAGAAGTCCATGGTTGCAGGCAGGTTTTATTGTCTGGTTGAAGTAAGTCTGAGAAATTCTACAACATTTTTTTAATGGCCTCCGCAATTCTTTGGGCGAGTACGACCGGTACGGCATTGCCAATCTGTTTAAAGGCAGATGTCCGGCTCCCTTCGAAATAGTAATCGTCCGGAAAGGACTGAAGACGGGCCGCCTCCCGAACCGTAATGGAGCGTACCGTTTCCAATGTCGGCTTTAATGTTGGATAGATATAGTAATGACCGTCCATGGCAATGTGTGCAACTACAGTGTGACTGCATCCGTAAGGATCGACGACATTGAAGCGGTTGAGAAAGGTCTCCTTGTTTCGATGAGTCTGCAGTTCGGCCGGCAGTTGTGCATAGTTCAGTCGGTGGTGCTCATTCAACCACCTCTCGACGGCTATTTTGTATATTTTACGATCGTTCTCGTTAGTCGGCCTGGCTACATGCTGGGTTGTAAAATCAAGTTCGCCACGTATTCCGGACCGGTCCAGGTACGGCATTTCGGACAAGGGCTTGACGTATGAAACGGCTTCGCAGAATTTCCCTTCGCCTGCCTTTCGCGCTGGCAGGTCCGAGAACAGATCTCTCAGTACCTGATAGGGGCACTCTTCCACGGTCAGTTCAGGATAATGGTACGGGCTTTTCGATCCTTTTACGGCTCGTTTCCAGCCTACGATAATGACTCTCTGTCGATTTTGCAGAACTCCATGTTGGGATGCAACCTGAACCTTGCAGTCCATATCATAGCCAAGCTTGTCAACCAGTCGTTTGAGATCCGCAAAGGGTTCTCCCCGTTTGGCAGTCAACAGGCCCAATACGTTCTCGAATACGAACATCTCGGGATCATAGTGTTCGATAAATCGAACGTAGTATTTGTACAGCTCGTTTCGAGGATCATTCTCGACCTCCTTGCCCATACGAGCTCTGCCGGCGACGGAATAGGCCTGACAGGGAGGGCCACCAATGATGATATCCACCTTGCGTTTGCCTTTGAGCTCGTCCACGTTCTTGAAAATATCATCAATCGTATTTTCTCCTATTGTCGCGCAGATCGTGGTATTGATTACGCTTTTAGGGACTTGGTCCCAGAGCTTTCGCCCGTCAGTCCCTTCTTTCTTGTGCCTGAGGTAATCTTCATAAATCGAAAGCATTCCATTTTTCTGAAGATAATGAAATGCCGATCGTGTTTTCAGCGTGTTGCAGGCGTCCTTGTTCATTTCGATATGCGCAATAGGCGTATATCCGGCTCTGATGAAACCCTCGGAAAGTCCTCCCGCTCCAGCAAACAAGTCTATGAATGTATATGATTTTGTTTTTTTCATTAATTTGGCCATAGCATATTTGTACAAAGTTAATATATTTAGTTGATGATCCGGGTATATATTTTGAATTATCTGCTATAGTTATTGCAGATATTTATCACGGCCTTGTTTTAGACAGTGTCGAATTGGAATGTTCAAATAGATTGACGTTTGTGTTTGATTCTTAAAAAATTTCTCAGATTTATAAAGCAATTTCCCCCATATCCGGCAAGACCGGCGGACTATTAGCGGTCGCACGAGGCGGCCGCTTTTTGTATGACTGTTCCATGACTTTATCGTCTTAATCCTGTTCTCGGTTTCTTGCCTAATAGGAGGGTAGCAGCACGTGCACAGCGACGGGCCCATTGCAGGTCGTCATCTTCCTTGTCCCGCCAGGGGAGATCGCTTTGCGAACCTCCGCCACCACCTCCAGCAGATATGGCGGGCGTATCAAGCATACCGACAAAGATAGCTACGGCTATGTCGGTCAGCTCGCTGCTGTTGGCAACCTCCTGGTAGTCGAACTCTTCGTTGAAATAGTCAAGCACCCGCTCCGGGATATAGAAACGCTGTTCCGTTCCGCTATGGGAAGAAAGCGTGTAAGACACCGAGCCGGAACGATAGTGAGTATAGTCCATATCGGCTGGGGG
>URMA01000039.1 GCA_900548875.1 uncultured Porphyromonadaceae bacterium
TTTTTAGTTACTCTGCAGAGTGGACTGAATTGTGATTACTTTTTCAGTGCCCTCCATAATGAAGGCTTTTTTTTATTGGAAAATGATTTGTTTAAATTCCAAGGTCTTTTTTCAGTTGCTCGATTTTCTTGTCGGCACGTTCCTGGGCTGCTACATAATCAGCTGCATCTTTCAAGTTGTCGCGAACTTCAATATAGAATTTGATTTTCGGCTCTGTACCTGAAGGACGGATGGAAATTTTTGTATCGTCGGCTGTGAAATATTGGAGCACGTTTGATGTTGTCGGCATGTCAAGCTTTTCAGTTGTTCCGTCAACTGTATTGGTCTTAACAAGTGACTGGTAATCTTTTATTACGACAACCGGTGAACCGGCGAGAACTTTTGGAGGATTTTCACGGAATTGCTTCATGATAGCAGCAATTTCTTCGGCTCCCGATTTCCCTTTGCGTACCAATGAAATTCCTTTTTCACGTGAGAATCCATATTTCAAGTAGATGTCTTCGAGCATTTCCGTCATGTTCATGCCTTTTTCTTTAGCCCATGCGGCAATTTCGGCCATGATGGAGATGGCTGAAACTGAGTCTTTGTCGCGGACAAAGTCTTCAACAAGGAATCCGTAGCTTTCTTCACCACCGCCAAGATAGCGTCCCTTACCTTCGTTTTCACGCATTACGTTTGCAATCCATTTGAAGCCAGTGTAGCAGTCATACATTTTGATGTGCTGTGCTTCTGCAATTTTGCGGATAGTTTCAGTGGTTACGATTGTCTTTACAATATATTCGTTTCCGGTAAGTGTGCCAAGTTCGGTGTTTCTTGTCATCAGATAGTTCAAGAAAATCAAGGCAATTTGATTACCGTTGATAAGAACATATTCGCCATTGTTATCGCGGATGACCAAACCAATACGGTCGGCATCTGGATCGGAAGCCAAAACGATTTCAGCTCCTGTCTCTTTTGCTTTCGCAATACCCATGGCCATAGCAGACGGTTCTTCCGGATTCGGCGATTCAACCGTTGGGAAATCTCCGCTTTCAACATCTTGTTCCGGAACGTGAATGATGTTTGTAAATCCAAAGTTCTTCAATGAACGTGGGATGAGTTTGCCACCTGTACCATGAATTGGGGTATAGACAATTTTCATGTCATGGTGCTTTTTGATAGCATCCGGACTCAGTGAAAGTCCTTTGATTTTTTCAAGGAAAACAGCATCGATGTCTTCACCAATAATTTGGATTTTTGACTTGTCGCCTTTGAATTTGATTTCACTGACATTCTTCACTTCGTTCACGTACTTAATTGTGTTGACGTCGTGAGGAGCAATCATTTGTGCACCGTCGTTCCAATATGCCTTGTATCCGTTGTATTCTTTCGGGTTGTGAGAAGCTGTGATGATTACACCGCTTTGGCAACCGAGGTGACGGATGGCAAATGAAATTTCAGGAGTAGGGCGGCATGAGTCGAAAAGATATACTTTAATGCCGTTTGCTGAGAAGATGTCTGCTACGATTTCAGCAAATTTGCGGCTGTTGTTTCTAACGTCGTGACCTACGACAACCTTAATTTCATCCAAGTCAGCGAACGCAACTTTCAAGTAGTTTGACAAGCCTTGGGTTGCGGCACCAACGGTGTATATGTTCATTCTGTTTGTTCCAGCACCCATAATTCCACGCAAGCCACCGGTACCGAATTCAAGGTCTTTGTAGAAGCTTTCGATAAGCTCTGTCTTATCGTCGCTTTCAAGCATTGCCTTAACGGCTTCTCTGGTCTCGGCATCATATTCTGCACCAAGCCATTTGTTAGCTTTCTCTGTTACTTGTTTCAAGAGTTCGTTTTCCATATATTAATTATAATTAAGTTTTCAAGACTAAGCAAAATTACTAATAATTAGAAAGATTGCAAATTTTTGAATCAGATATTATCGTTGTTATTTTCCTGTTTGTCTTGACTATTTTGCTGCTCTTTCATTTTCTCTCTTTTTTTCAGCGTATAGTGTAGAATGACAATGACAATCAGTGATATTCCAAACACGCCGAAATAATGTACATATTCACCGGCATAAAGCAAATCACGTCCGATGTATGCCATTACTAAGAGATAAATCAGAAGGATGGATGGCAAAAAAGTGGATTTTTTAATTCTCATTTTCTGGTATGCTTTTTTTGTATTTAGAGGAAGAGGGGTCAAAATGCTGATAAACGAGCCGTTTATAAATCTGAATGCACGACCATGCGTCGATGGCGGCATATTTCATTTGGGCATCGGTGAGTTCCTCAGCATCCCAATTGGACAGTTGTTGGCTTTTTGATATGCGTTCTTCAAAAAGAATGGCATATATTTTCTGTAGGCTGGTGTTGGAAAACTTATACTTCGGGACAAGTTTCTGCAAGTCAACAAAGCCTTTGGGCGTGAAGTGGTAGTCGTGCGACATGATGTTGAAGTCATCGTGTATCGACAGACCAATCTTCAATATTTGCTCCGATTCCATAAGTTCGCGGAGCGGCTCGATATCTTTCAGTTTTTTTATTCTGAACAGAAAGCAGATATCATCGGCAGCAATCTGTATAAGTGAGACATGGATGGTTGCCCCCTTCTTAAAGGTTGGCCTTGATTCTGTGTCGAAGCCCAGAAGATCGTATTTTTTGAGAATACTGACAGCTTTTTTCATTTCAGCAGCAGTGTCGACAACACGGACCACACCACTGTATTCCACGCGTGGCATTCCGGCCAGTTCCTCTTTGGAGATGGAAATTGTATATTTGTCAATCGTGTCGGTCATTCTGTTGCTATTTATTCATAATGAGATATTCAGTTTCCGGGAAATTCTTTTTTAGGAATTCGCCTAAATACTTTTGAGTTTCTTCCGCTATAATTTTATCTTCATCAAAATAGGGATTGTAAATCACATATTTCAATTTGATTTGTCGAGTCTTGACCGCTTCGAGAGCAAGCAGCGTGTGGCTGATGGAACCAAGCTGTCCGTTTGTGACGAGTGCCAACGGCAGGTGATGCTCGCGAATATAGTCTATTGTTGTATATGTCTCCGTGATGGGTACCATCAGTCCGCCTGCGCCTTCCATGAGAATTGTGTCGTATTTCTTAAACAATTTCTCTGTCGACCAGTCAATTTTGGAAAAGTCAATTGTGCAATGGTCTATTTTGGCCGCCAGGTGTGGTGATGCCGGATAGGTCATGATAATGGGCGCTGTCGTGAAATCCTTGTCTTCGTCAAGCAGGGGCAGACCCATGATTTTGCGATGAATGTCGATATCTTCTGAATAGCCGTCATTGCCTGTCTGAATCATTTTCAGGGTGATGGCGTTCTTTTTCTCCGAATTCAACTTGTTGGCCAGCCAGCCCGTAGCATAGCTTTTTCCAACATTTGTACCGATACCGCTAACAAATATAATTTCTTTCATAGTGTAGTGTTTATTTTAATTGGGCAATAATGTAAATGGGATTATAGGTCAGTGCATATAAGCCATTCTTCGTGGGCAATTCATTTTTCAGATTCTGCACTTTTGTCTTTGTCAAGGTTGATATTGTCTTGACACCATTTACACCCGTATATTTTAGACTTTTGATGAGTTCAATTGGTGAAGCGAACGGGAGAACAATTTCTTCATCCGAAAGTTCGAGGATTTCATACCCGTTTCCGTTGAGAGCCTCTTCCCATTCTGCGAGGGAAAGATAATGAAGCGACGAGCCGGTTATCGCTTGCAGTTCTTTCAGATTGCGTTTCCCGAAGCTTGAAAGCACAAGCATGCCTTTCGGGGCCAGATTGTTTCTGGTCCGTTGCAGAAATGCCGGAATATTTTCAAACCATTGAACGGCAGATGCCGAAACGATGTAATCAAATTTTTCGTTGCGTACGGCGTATTCTGCGTCATCATGTGTGAACGTATGGGGGCACTTCAGGCTGTCGAAATATTGTGAGGGAATTTCTGCAATGTCGTTGAGCAGGATACTTTCAGGATGCAGATGGGGGACGTAGGTTTTGGTAAACATCCCAGTGCCGCAACCTAACTCATAAATTTTCTTATCGGGTAAGAATCCTGCCTTTTCCCATTTCCGGAAAAGTGTTTCAGCAATACGGCTTTGACATACGGCATGTGCGTCGTATGTTGGCAGAAACTTTTCAAAGTATTGCTTGACGAGCCGCTTGTCAACAAGGTTGGCGGCAATAATATTTGCCAAATCCTTTGGAAGGTGGGCCGCGTGCAGGATAGAGAAATCAACACCGGCTGTTTCCCACGCCTTCGTTTGGTTTGCAACGGGAAAAATACGGTCGTCGTCTGCCACATAGGCTTTTGTCCATGATTTAAACACCTCCGGACGCTGGACTGACAGGTCGCGAATGGATATCAGCTCGCTACGGAGCGATTCGAGGCCACGTTTCGGACGCGTGCTCATGAATTCTGCATATTGTTCAGCCGACAGGCACATCCGACGGTAGAATTTTTGCAGTGATTTTTCAGACAGATTCTCTAATGTGCCGTTGAACACTCCGACGGGTATCCCTAATTCGTCATCAATAGGTGACAGCGTTCCATTAATGGCTATAGCCATTAATGGACTGAGATTTTCTTTCCGCAGCCAATATGCAGCCGCATAAACGCCGAACGACCATGCAAATACAAACACATTGGCATATCCGTCGAGAATGTTTTTCTCAAGCGACAGGTTGGTATAGTCATATACAACGACGCTGTCGCAGTCAAGTTGTGACAAGCTGTTGAATGGTGTTGCATCCATACTCCATCCTGCAAAGAATAGGACGAGTGACCTTTTCCTGTCTTTTTTGAGAAAGCTATATTTCATAAGACCGTTTTTAAATCAGCCAGCAATTTTTTTGCTGTATCAGTTGAAATATCGGCATTTAAGCTAAAACGGATACGCTCAGTGCCTTTGGGTACTGTCGGTGTACGTATAGGTAATGCCTGGTATCCGAGTTTCTTTAGCCGGACAGACAAATCCATCGCCTTTTTGCTGTCGCCCACAATCAGTGGAACGATTTGCGAATGACTGCGGATGTCCTTGTTGTATGTTGTGAAATGTTCGTTCAGAAATTCACTGGTTTCCAGCAAGTGTTTCCGTTGACTTTCCATTTCAGTTAATTTTTCGACTACAAATTTACTCCATAAGCATGAAATTGGAGGTAAAGCAGTCGAGAAAATGAAGCTGCGGGCCTTATTAATTAAGAATTTTTTCAGAATATCGTTTGTGATGACAAACGCGCCGGCCGATGCCGCAGCCTTACCTAAGGTCCCGACCAGAATATCAATATCCGGAATGACGTTGCATTCTTCAGCAATACCGAGTCCATATTTTCCTCTTACGCCGAATCCGTGGGCTTCGTCGACATAGAGGAGTACATTTGGGTATTCTTTTTTCAAAGCAACAAGTTCCTCGAGATTGCAAATATCACCGTCCATGCTGTAGATGGATTCTACGATAACAAGAATTGTGTCGAATTGGCCGGAATTCTTTTTCAATAATATACGGAGGTGCTTCAGGTCGTTATGACGAAACCGTGTGAATTCGGCACGCGAAAGTATAATACCGTCAATAATGCTTGCATGCACCAGCTTATCGGCAAGAATTAATGTATTTTTGTCGGCAAGGGCTGAAATGACGCCTGTGTTGCAGTGGTATCCGCTGTTGAATATCAGGGCTTCCTTGTGATAGAGTGACGCCAACAGATTTTCCAATGCCAGGAATTCCCTCTGCTTGTCGGAAAGCAGACGGGAAGCCGAGGATGAAAAGCGGAAGGCATCGACGGGAGTCTGTCCATAAAAGATGTCCAACAATTTCCGATCGGCGGCAATACCCATATAGTCATTTGACGACAGATCGATGAGCAAGTCAGTCGTTTCTGCCGGAATTTTCCGAAGATTGCCGCTTGTTTCAAGTTCTGTCAGTACTTGGGCAAATTTATCGGTCATAGTGTCTTTACAATTTTCAACAGTTTGTGAATAAGAAACTTCAGGTCATCGTCGGAAATGATAAATGGAGGCATTATATACACCAGTTTTCCGAACGGACGTACCCAAATGCCTTCCTTTACACACAATTTCTGGAATTCGCCGACATCAACAGGCGATTTCATTTCGATAACACCGATAGCTCCCAATATGCGTACATCAGCGACATTCTCATATCCGCGTGCTTCAGCCATCTCGTCATTCATGACGGTTTCGATGTGCTTGACTTTGCTTTGCCAGTCTGATTCCATTAAAAGCTTAAATGATGCGCAGGCAATGGCACAGGCTAAAGGGTTGCCCATGAATGTAGGACCGTGCATCAGTACACCTGCTGCGCCTCTGGAGATTGTGTCGGCAACATCTTTCGTTGTGAGTACGGCGCTCATTGTCAGGTAGCCGCCAGTGAGAGCCTTTCCGATGCACATGATATCAGGCATGACTCCGGCGTGTTCCCATGCGAACAGTTTGCCTGTTCGTCCGAATCCTGTAGCTATTTCATCAAAAATCAGATAAAGTCCATATTGGTCGCAGAGTTCCCTTGCCTTAACCAAATAATTGGGATGGTAGAAACGCATTCCTCCGGCACCTTGCACTATCGGTTCCAATATGAGCCCTGCAAGTTCGTCGTGATGTTCCACGATGATGCGTTCCAATTCGTCGGTGTCCTTTTCATCCCATTCGTCGTGATAACGACAGGTTGGAGCCGGAGCGAAATAGCGTGGAGTCAATGACGGTCCGAACAGGCTGTGCATTCCTGTGACCGGGTCGCATACCGACATGGCGTTCCAGGTGTCACCATGGTAGCCGGAACGGATAGTTACGAAGTTGGTCTTTTTCGTGCTTCCGTATTTGCTGATGGCGGCCTGTATTGCCATTTTCAGTGCTACTTCAACGGCAACAGAACCGGAGTCGGCATAGAAAATATTATTCATGTTGGGCGGGACTACCGATAGCAGCAGTTTGCCCAATTCAATGGCGGGTTCATGCGTGAAGCCTCCGAACATGACATGCGACATTTTATCGATTTGTTGTTTGGCGGCAGCATTCAATACCGGATTGTTGTAGCCGTGGACCACAGCCCACCACGACGACATGCCGTCGATGAGTTCTGTCCCGTCTTCCAGCTTGATTTTAACACCCGAAGCACTTTCTACTTTATAGGTGGGGAGTGGGTTTATTGTTGATGTGTAAGGATGCCACAAATGCTCCTTGTCAAAGTTGCTTTCCATAATTTTTCCAAAAAGAGACACAAATATAGCAATTATTATTCAGTTTGATTTTATATTTGCGGTAAGATAATTTTAAGGAAATGTATTTTAAACATATAGTATATATAGTTTCACTTTTTTTATTTTACAGTTGTTTTACAGGTGTTGAACACACCGGCCGAATTACGGCAAAGGATGTTGCTAAGGTGAAAGCAGATGTGGAAACTGAAGAGGAACTGTTCTTTGATACAGTCTTTCCTGAAGAATTCGTGAAATGGAAGCCTGGCAAAAAGTTCTTTGTGGTAGACGATAACATACGGTTGATTTTCAGTCCATCCGCCAGTTATGATGTTTCGACGCTGGAACTGAAAGGTGACACGTTGGAATACATGGGTTACAAATTTATTCGGCAGATTGACAATTCTGAAGATTTGGTCGTTTCATTTTCCGACGGAGAAAATACTTATCGATATAATACGGGCAAAACAATAGAGGAAGTACAGAATGTTCGTCCTGAGTATGTCGCTCCGTTTCTCATCGACCTTGATTATGTGGCACGGGTTAACAGCCTTCTTTCTACCAGACAATTATATATCAAGACTTCGCTGTGGTATGATTCAAACCGATTGTTGAAAGGTGGTCTGAAATACGTTCCGGTTGAAATATTGTCGGTTGAGCCCGGTGATGTGGTTTATCCTTTTTTTGTCCGTTTCCGATATGACAACAAGGAGGCCGGCGTGTTTATGTCGTCATCATCCGCCTCAGTGAAAAATATGACTTTTGACAAGCTCTTTTCTTTTTCCGATATTCGAAAGTTTTATAAGGCAATTACGGACGAAAATTGGCAGCGTATCATTCATGGGCAGATTGCCATAGGAATGACAAAAGACGAGTGTCTGCTGTCATTAGGAAATCCTTCCTCCATTGAACGGGTGCCAACACATGGCGGAATGTATGAGAAATGGAGCTATGATAATGGTGTGTATGTTATTTTTGAAGACGGATTGCTTGCTCAATTCAGACAATAAAAGCGGGAAGAGATGACGGAAATTGAATTTTTGGGAACCGGAACTTCTACGGGAGTGCCTCAAATAGGGTGTGATTGTGAGGTATGTCGTTCTACTGACAGTCGAGACAAGCGATTGCGATGTTCGGCGATTGTGCGGGTTGATGGTGTCAATTTGTTGATAGACTGCGGGCCTGATTTCCGCTCTCAAATACTGCAGGTACAGGACAAGCATCTTGATGCATTGCTATTGACTCACAGTCATTATGACCACGTTGGGGGGATGGATGATCTGCGTCCATATTGTTATCCTGATTCGTTCGACGTTTACGGCCAACCGAACGTATTGGCTGACATACGTGCCCGTATCCCTTATTGTTTTATCAAACATCCATACCCGGGAGTGCCGTCTTTTAACTTACATGAACTGAACGGACAACCTTTTTTTGTACAGAATATAAAGATTGTACCTCTTCCAGTGATGCATTACAAGCTGCCGGTATTTGGTTACAGAATTGGAAAATTAGCGTATATAACAGACTGTAATTTTGTGCCGGAATCTACATATTCTTTGCTTGAAGATTTGGATGTTCTGGTGATAAACGCCCTTCGTATTGAACCTCATCTGTCTCATTTTTGTTTAAAAGAAACCTTACAGGCGATTGCTCGCATACAACCTAAAAGAGCGTATCTTATACACATGAGTCATGGAATTGGATTGGCAAGTAAAATAGGTAGTCTTGTGCCGGAAAATGTGGAATTCGCATACGACGGAATGAAGGTTGTCGTTGAAAAGTAAGGGGAGAGGCGCGTTTTTTGCGGTTAACTCACGTTTTATTAGAATATCCCGGCATTTTTCCGTATCTTTGTAGAAGATAGGATGAGGCTTGGGATAAAAATAATTGAAACAAGTTTCATTATTTTTTAGCTCACCTTTCATTGTTTTGGCATAAAATAAGTGTAATGTTGCCGAATGCGTGCGTATTCGGGCAGATTAAAAATGAAATGTAAAGACAAGATATGAAGAATATCCGTAATTTTTGTATTATAGCACATATTGACCACGGAAAGAGTACACTTGCCGACCGATTGTTGGAGTACACACATACGGTTTCGGGAAAAGATTTGCAAGATCAGGTTCTCGATGATATGGATTTGGAACGTGAACGTGGGATTACAATTAAGAGCCATGCTATTCAGATGCAATATCAGTATAATGGTCAAACATATATATTGAATTTGATTGATACTCCGGGACACGTGGATTTTTCTTATGAAGTATCCCGTTCTATAGCCGCTTGTGAGGGCGCACTGTTAATCGTGGATGCGACTCAGGGCATTCAGGCACAGACGATTTCTAATCTGTATATGGCAATTGATAATGACCTGGAAATTATTCCAGTGGTCAATAAGGTGGATTTGGAAAGTGCCAAACCGGAAGAGGTGGAAGACCAGATTGTGGATTTACTGGGATGTCGTCATGAGGATATTATCCGGGCAAGCGGAAAGACGGGTATCGGTATCCCCGAAATTCTTAGAGCCATTGTTGAGCGAATACCGGCTCCGTCGGGTGATCCCGAGGCGCCGCTTCAAGCATTGATTTTTGATTCTGTGTTCAATCCGTTTCGCGGCATCATTGCTTATTTCAAGATTGTAAACGGTCGTATCAAGAAGGGTGATTTCGTGAAATTCGTCAATACTGAAAAGCAGTATTATGCTGAAGAAGTTGGTGTTTTGAAGTTGAACCTGCAACCTGAAGCTGAACTGTCGGCTGGAAATGTGGGGTACATTATTTCCGGAATCAAGACTTCGAAGGAAGTGAAAGTCGGTGATACGATTACCCATGTGGAAAATCCGTGTACTGCTGCAATAGAGGGTTTTCAGGAAGTCAAGCCAATGGTGTTTGCCGGTGTTTATCCAATAGAAACGGAGGATTTTGAAAATCTTCGTGCATCTCTTGAGAAACTGCAGCTTAACGATGCTTCGCTTACATTCCAGCCCGAGTCGTCGGCGGCACTTGGATTCGGTTTCCGCTGCGGCTTTCTTGGACTTCTTCATATGGAAATTGTACAGGAGCGTTTGGGCCGTGAATTCGATATGGACGTCATCACAACGGTTCCAAATGTTTCATATAAGGTGTTTGACAAGAAAGGGAATGAAATCGAGGTGCACAATCCATCGGGACTGCCGGATCCAACGCTAATTGAGCACATCGAGGAACCGTATATCCGTGCTTCCATTATTTCGACAACCGATTTCATCGGCCCGATTATGACTTTATGTCTTGGTAAACGCGGAGAACTGGTTAAGCAGGAATATATTTCGGGTAATCGTGTTGAACTGATTTTTGACTTGCCGTTAGGCGAAATTGTAATCGATTTCTACGATAAATTGAAGAGTATTTCGAAAGGGTATGCCTCTTTCGATTATCATTTGCATGATTTCCGTGAGTCGAAGCTTGTAAAGCTGGACATTTTGTTAAACGGAGAGTCGGTGGATGCTTTAAGTACATTGACGCATGTCGACAATTCGGTCACATTCGGACGCCGCATGTGCGAGAAGTTGAAAGAACTGATACCTCGCCAACAGTTTGACATTGCCATTCAGGCCGCTATCGGCGCCAAAATTATTGCCCGCGAAACGATTAAGGCGGTACGAAAGGATGTGACGGCTAAGTGTTATGGCGGTGATATCAGTCGTAAGCGTAAACTTTTGGAAAAGCAAAAGAAGGGTAAGAAGCGTATGAAACAAATTGGTTCGGTAGAGGTTCCGCAGAAGGCGTTTCTTGCGGTGCTGAAGCTTGACTAATTTATTATAAAGTATGGTTTTGAAAAGATTATTTTAGGTGTATTGTATATGGAAAGAGGTATATATTATTCGGCTAAGAAAATGATAGTCAGCTATGCAAAGGCCGGTAATCCGTTGATTGCAGCAACGGTACTGGCACTTGTAGTGGCTAATTTACCAGTCGTGAAAGACTATTATTTCTGGTTGTGGAATCAGGAATTGTCGTTGCAGATCGGTAATTTTAATCTGTTCAGTCATGGCGGACATTCCATGACATTCATGCAGTTTATCAATGATGCGTTGATGGCAGTGTTCTTTTTTACGATAGGGTTGGAAATCAAGCGTGAAGTGCTTGTCGGTGAATTGTCGTCAATCAAGCAGGCATTGTTGCCTATTATGGCCGCTGTCGGAGGTATGGTTGTGCCTGTGTTGATTTTTTTTGCATTGAGCAACGGTACGGAATATGTCAACGGCGCGGCAATACCGATGGCCACTGACATAGCTTTCTCGTTGGGTGTTCTAGCTATGTTGGGTAACCGTGTTCCGGTTTCTCTGAAAATATTTCTTACGACATTGGCCGTTGTTGATGATATTGGCGGTATTCTTGTGATTGCCACCTTCTATTCTACTGGCATTGAGTATGCCTATCTGTTGTATTCACTGGTTGCCATTGCGCTGTTGCTTTTAGGATCGGTATTGAAGATACAGAGCAAAATCTTCTATCTGTTGTTGGGAGGTGCTGTGTGGTATCTGTTCTTGAATTCAGGCATTCATCCAACAATTGCTGGTGTGATTGTTGCCTTCTGTATTCCGGCAAAGCCTGTGTTCCATCCTAAAAAATATATTTCTATTATTCGAGAAAGCATTTCGCATTTCCCGGAAAAAGATGATAAGGTGGGCGTGGACAGTGGGCGTATGCTGTCAAAAGAACAGCTGAACTGGCTGAAGCAGATAGAGTCGGCTTCCGATAAGGTGATTTCTCCGCTCCAGGAGTTGGAAGATTCATTACACCCGGTAGTAAACTACTTGATTATTCCGCTGTTTGCTTTTGCCAATGCCGGTATTTTCTTGGGTGACATGGCAGTTTCTGATTTGTATAGTGGTGTCAGTCTTGCCGTTATCACAGGCTTGTTTTTGGGCAAATTCCTGGGCATACTGTCATTTACGTGGCTGGCCGTCAAACTGAAATTGGCTCCGATGCCGTATCATGCCAACTGGAAAATGGTTTCGGCCGTTTCTATGTTGGGCGGTATAGGGTTTACGGTTTCATTGTTTATTGCCAACTTGTCGTTTGATCCTGTAGCGCACCTGGAACTCCTCAATTCTTCGAAATTGGGAATCCTTGTCGGTTCGTTGCTTTCGGGTGTTGTCGGTTATCTGCTTTTGCGCATTATGTTACCAAAGATTCCTGTGCAGGACTAAATAATAGATATATCGAATACTACTAATATATAGGTAGCATACGCAAGTGATTTACCAATTTAATGTGATTGTGGGCATTATTCTGTTGATGTAATTTTGCAGCATAAGGATTTAATTAATTTGTTAATCATATTGCGTAACCGATTAAAAGGCTAAAGCTCCTTACGAAGTGATTCGTGGGGAGCTTTTTTAATATTTCAAATCATTCCGCTTGTCGCAAAAATTTTATTAGCCAACATATGTTGGCTAATAAAGCGTAGGGATATGTTTTGTTTTTCTTGATACAATTCTTTTGCAAGTATAAGAGTCGTGTGTATTTAAAAAGAGTTGAAAGAAGAATACGGATTTTGGTGAGAAAGTACTTGTGGAATAAAAAGGACGGCCGGGAATTTCCCAACCGTCCTTTGGTATTTAACTTGCACGTAGCAGTTTATTTGTTTACTTGGTATTTGTTCCAACCATCTTTCAGGAAGGCAACAGTTTGGCGTGCGGCTGCAATACCGGCGTTGATGTTGGCTTCGGCTGTTTGTGCACCCATCTTTTTAGGAGTAAAGAATACACGTGTGCCAAATTCTTCCGTCATCTTTTCTGCACAGTCAGGCTTGATGTCGCTGATATAGCGGATATCCGGGCGATTGCGCAATGCTTCTGCCAAGCTTTCTTCATTGATGATTTCCTTGCGTGCCGTATTGATGAGTATACCGTTCTTAGGCATTAATTTCACAAAATTTTCTCCAATAGAATTTCGTGTTTCCGATGTTGCCGGAATGTGGAGCGAAACGTATTGGTTGTTTGTGTAGAGTTCTTCTACGGAATGAACCGGAGTAATGCCGTCGGCGACCATGTCTTCATCTTTTACAAATGGATCGAGTGCAGAAACTGTCATGCCAAAACCTTTGGCGATTCGTGCAACATTGCGTCCCACTTGTCCATAGGCGTGAATACCGAGAGTCTTTCCTTTCAATTCTGTTCCAGATGTGCCATTGTATTGGTTGCGGATCATCATTATAAGCATACCGAATACAAGTTCGGCAACAGCATTGGAATTTTGTCCGGGAGTGTTCATCACACAAATGTTGCGTTCCTTTGCTGCCGCGAGATCAACATTGTCGACACCGGCACCGGCACGGACAATTACTTTCAGATTTTTACCGGCATCCAAAACGGCAGTATCTACAATATCACTGCGGATAATGAGGCCGTCGGCTTCAACAACGGCTTTGAGCAAGTCTTCTTTCGTTCCTTTTTCCAAAAGGATGAGCTCGTGGCCTGCACCTTCTATTTCTTTGCGTATGCCTTCAACAGCAACGGCTGCAAAAGGCTTCTCGGTTGCAACTAATATTTTCATGACCAAATTAGAGTTTACGTTCGAATTCTTTCATTGTGTCGATGAGTACTTGAACAGAAGACATCGGCATAGCATTATAGATAGAAGCACGGAATCCTCCGACAGAACGGTGCCCTTTGATGCCCACAATACCTTTCTCGCTTGCAAAGTCGATGAACTGCTTTTCGAGTTCTGCATATTCTGGACGCATAACGAAGCATACGTTCATGATAGAGCGGTCTTCCGGTTTTGCTGTACCAACAAAAATTTTGCTGTGGTCGATAGCGTCGTATAGTGCAGCGGCCTTTTCAAGGTCAACCTTTTCCATTGCTTCAACACCGCCCATTTCCTTGTACCATTTGAGGGTTTGTAATGCAGAGTAGATCGGCAATACAGGAGGAGTATTGAACATAGAGCCTTTGCTGACATGGGTACGATAATCGAGCATTGTCGGGATTTGACGGTCAACTTTTCCAAGAGCGTCTTCCTTGACGATGACCAAAGTTACGCCTGCAGGTGCAAGATTCTTTTGGGCACCGGCATAGATTACGTCATATTTGGAAACGTCGATTTTTCTTGAGAAAATATCACTGGACATGTCCGCAACCAATGGTACGCTAACTTCAGGGTCTTTGCGGAGTTCTGTGCCGTAAATGGTATTGTTTGTCGTTATATGGAGATAGTCGGCATCGGCCGGAACAGTGAAATCTTTAGGATAGTATGTGTAATTTGCTTCTTTCGAAGAGGCTACAACTTCAACATCTCCAAAGAGTTTCGCTTCTTTGATAGCTTTGTTTGCCCACACACCACTGTCAACATAGGCTGCTTTCTTTTTCAGCAAGTTGAACGGTACCATGCAGAACTGCAAGCTTGCACCACCTCCAAGGAACAAAACTTCGTAGCCAGCAGGAATTTCAAGTAATTCCTTAATTAAGGCGTTGGCTTCGTCGATAACAGCTTGGAATTCTTTACTTCTGTGAGAGATTTCAAGAATAGAAAGTCCTGTTCCGTTGAAATTACGTACAGCATCGGCTGTGTTCTGGATTGTGAATTCGCTCAGAATAGAAGGTCCGGCGTAAAAATTTAGCTTCTTCATTTGAATTTGATTTTATGTCTTTAACAAAGTTAGTAAAAAAAATGAACTCCTCATTATTTTTAAGCGAAAATAATGAGGAGCTTTTGTGAATGAAGTGTTAAATATGTTTATTCTGTTATATTCGGTTTTTCAAGTCCGTATCCTTTCTTCTTGTCAATGATTTTTAGTACGAACCCGAGCAACAGTGCTGCAACGCCGAGGCAAGCCAACATGACAAGCGGAGCAGTGTAGTTGTATGAAATTGCAGCCACTTCCGGAGTGATGGCGCCGCTTTGAAGATCGGCTACCAGTTGTGGGTTTGTGCTGTCGAGCACTTTGCCGATAAGGATAGGGAAGAGCCACAGACCGATGTTCTGAATCCAGAAAATCAAAGCATACGCACTACCGATGATTTTTGCGTCTACCAATTTAGGAACACTTGGCCAGAGTGATGCAGGCACAAGTGAGAAGCTGGCGCCAAGTACAAGAATGGTGATGTAGGCAATGATTGTTCCACCAACCATGTTTCCTTTGAACATTGGAAGGATGAAGGCAAATGTAAGGTGACAAGCAATCAAAAGTACAGAGCCGAGAATCAGCATGGTAGCTGCTTTTCCTTTGTGGTCGACATAGTTGCCGAGAATAGGAGTAATACCTACAGCCAACAGCGGGAATACGGCGAACACCGTTTCGGCGCTTTGTCGCATGTAACCCATATAGCAGAAAATGACCAGTGCAACGATGGCTACTGTCAGCAATGTGTATTTCATTTTTGCGTTTTTCGAAAAGTTGCTCATGAATGCTGCGGCTGCTACCACCAACATGATACAGTATTGAATTACCGTTACCGTGTTTGTTGCCCAGAATGAGTTCGGATCAACTTCAGTGAACGTAAGATTGCATTGAAGCATGTTTACGGCATATTTCTGGAACGGGAAAATGGCTGAATAATAGAGCACGCATAGCAGTGCTACCAACCAGAAACCGCTGCTTCGGAGAATTTGACCAAGGTCACTGATTTTAAACGGATCGTCCTTTTCTTCTGCCTCACCGGTTTGTGCATCCAGTTTCTTGTCCATTACGAAATAAACAAGGAACATGATAAGTGCAATCATCAACAAAACGACACCGAATGCAACAGAACGTGACACGTCAATGTCGCCTCCAAGTTTTGCAAATACCGGGGAGAAAATCATACAAGTTGCGACACCCAGGCGTGCCAGTGCCATTTCTGAACCCATGGCTAATGCCATTTCCTTACCCTTGAACCATTTTACAATACCTCGAGAAACGGTTATGCCTGCCATTTCAACGCCACAGCCGAAGATCATGAAGCCGATAGCAGCAAATTTTGCAGAAGCTGGCATGCCTTCATAGAAAGGTGAAATGCCAAGCTCGTCAAATCCTGGAATGTAGTTCAAATTGTTGTTGAACCAGTTTTCAAGACTACTTCCCATGAACGATTCAGTAACTGCATACCAATTGATTGACGCTCCAATCAGCATGACAACACCGGAAAGGACAGCCGTGAAGCGAACACCCATTTTGTCGAGAATAATTCCCGCAAAAATAAGGAAGAACACAAACACATTGAGGAATGTTTCCGAACCTTGCATTGTTCCGAATGCAGTGGAATCCCAACCGCGAGTTGATTGCATAAGGTCCTTGATTGGGGACAGAATGTCCATGAAAATGTATGAACAGAACATGGCCAATGCCAATAGCAATAGCGCAGTCCATCGCCATGCAGGCGAATCACTTAACTTCTTTTGTAGTTGATCTTTCATTTTGTTTGTTTTTTGTTGGCAAAGATAGCAAAAGGTGAGCGCAGTGGCAAACGAAAATACAATTTTCTGGATTGACAATGATTGTTTTATGGCGAAGTAGTTTTAGAGTCGAGGACAGCTGAAGATGGGATTATTGTGTTAAATGGCAGTGGGTTGTTGATTGTTGTATTTGTCGGTAAAATAAAAGAATGAGAGGCTACTTTCGGGTAGCCTCTCGTTCTGTATAGTTGGATTGCGTTTTTTTATTTGTTGATTTTCTGCCAACTGTCTTTTAGCGTGATTGTACGGTTGAATACGAGTTTGCCAGGACGGGAATCCTTCTTGTCGGCAGTGAAATACCCAATTCTTTGGAATTGGAAGTTTCTGCCCGGTTCTGCATTTTCAGCCAAAAATGGTTCAATCTTGGCATTGGTAACAACTTTCAATGAGTCAGGATTGAGCAACTCGTGAAAATCACGATCCTTCACTTCAGACGCATTTTCAACACTGAACAGGCGGTCGTACAAACGTACTTCAGCTTCGACACAATGGTCGGCAGAAACCCAGTGGAGGGTGCCTTTCACCTTACGCATGCTGCCTGGGAGTCCGCTACGTGTATCTGGATCATATTCGCAATAGATTTCTTCGATGTTGCCATCTGCATCTTTCTTGCATCCCGTACATTTTACGATGTAGGCAGATTTTAAACGCACTTCACTTCCCGGTGTCATACGGAAGAATTTTTTCGGCGGATTTTCCATAAAGTCGTCGCGTTCAATATAAATCTCGCGGCTGAATGGAATTGTGTGAGTTCCGCTGTTGGGATCTTCCGGATTGTTTTCCATTTCCATATTTTCGACTTGTCCTTCCGGATAGTTGGTAATGATTACTTTTACCGGATTGATGACAGCGGAAACACGAGTAGCACGCTTGTTCAAATCTTCGCGAATGCTGTATTCGAGGAGTGAAATATCGTTTACAGCTTCATATTTTGTATAGCCGATGCGATTGATAAACGATTTGATGGATTCCGGAGTGAAACCACGACGGCGCAGACCTGAAATGGTCGGCATACGTGGGTCGTCCCAGCCGTCAACCAAACCTTCTTTGACTAATTGCAGAAGTTTGCGCTTACTCAAAACTGTGTATGTAAGGTTTAGACGGTTGAATTCAATTTGGCGTGGACAATAGCTGTCGTCGGCGAGTTCTTTCAGAAAATATTCGTAAAGGGGACGGTGCGGTACGAATTCGAGAGTGCATATAGAGTGGGTGACACCTTCAAAATAGTCGGACTGTCCATGAGCGAAGTCATACATCGGATATACTTTCCAAGTATCGCCAGTACGGTGATGCGGGTGCTTGATAATGCGGTACATGATTGGGTCGCGGAAATGCATATTGGACGATGCCATGTCGATTTTTGCACGCAATACCATGCTGCCTTCTTCGAATTCACCCTTGTTCATGCGTTGAAACAAATCCAGGTTTTCTTCGATGGGGCGGTTGCGGTAGGGACTTTCTGTGCCCGGTTGTGTCGGTGTCCCTTTTTGTGCTGCTATCTCTTCTGATGTCTGTTCGTCAACATAAGCCTTGCCTTCCTTAATCATTCGTACGGCCAAGTCGAAAAGCTGTGGGAAATAGTCGGATGCATAGTATTCGCGGTCAGCCCAGTCGTATCCAAGCCATTTGATGTCCTCACGAATGGAATCGACATATTCCACATCTTCTTTAACAGGGTTTGTATCGTCGAAACGCAAATTGCAAGTACCACCGAATTTTTCAGCAATGCCAAAGTCCATGCAAATGGCCTTGGCGTGGCCAATATGCAGATAGCCGTTTGGTTCCGGTGGAAAGCGCGTATTAAGGCGTCCTCCGTTTTTACCTTGCTTTAAGTCTTCGGCAACCAGCTGTTCTACGAAATTCAAACCGCTTTCTTTTTCAGTTGCCAGTTCTTTGTTTTCGTTTTCTGACATAGTATTCTGTTTTGTTGTTTTCTTTATTTTAAAGTGCAAAAATAAGAAATTATTTTCTAAAAGTTAAAAAACCGACTACAAAACGAACCAATAGATATAAAAAATCAGGCCATTCTTCATAGAATGGCCTGAAGTTATTGTGGATGGGATAAAAATCAATTAGCCCAAGAATCCGAGCAAAGCACCTGCGGCTACAGCTGAACCGATAACACCGGCAACGTTCGGACCCATTGCATGCATGAGCAAGTAGTTGGTCGGGTCGTATTGAAGACCGATGTTGTTGGAAATACGAGCTGACATCGGAACAGCCGATACACCGGCGTTACCGATAAGCGGGTTGATTTTCTTTGATTTCGGAAGAATAAGGTTGAAAATCTTGACGAATATCACACCTGATGCAGATGCAATGACGAATGCCATGAAACCAAGAGCAAAAATGCCCAGCGTTTCCCAAGTCAAGAATTCTGAAGCCTGAGTTGAAGCACCTACCGTAAGACCCAAGAGCATTACGATGATGTCGTTCAATGCGTTGCTTGCAGTCTTTGCAAGACGTGTAGTTACACCACTTTCACGCAGAAGGTTACCGAAGAAGAGCATACCCAATAACGGAAGTGCGGAAGGAACCACGAAGCAAGTGAGAAGAAGACCGACAATCGGGAACATGATTTTCTCCTTCTGAGAAACGGCACGAGCCGGTTTCATCTTGATTACGCGTTCTTTCTTTGTGGTGAGCAACTTCATGATCGGCGGTTGGATTACAGGAACAAGTGCCATGTAAGAGTAAGCCGATACGGCGATAGCTCCCATCAAGTTCGGTGCAAGTTTAGAGGACAAGAATATGGCTGTCGGACCGTCAGCACCACCGATGATAGCGATGGCACCAGCCTGGTCTGGAGCAAATCCAAGGAAAAGAGCTACAATATAAGCTCCAAAGATACCGAACTGGGCTGCTGCACCTACCAACATCAGTTTCGGATTGGCAATCAGAGCTGAGAAGTCAGTCATTGCACCGATACCTAAGAAGATAAGAGGCGGATACCATCCGGCACTTACACCATTATACAGAATATTCAACACAGAACCTTCTTCATAGATTCCGACTTCAAGGCCGGCATCGATTTTGAATGGAATGTTACCCACCAAAATACCGAAACCGATCGGAACGAGCAAGAGCGGTTCGAAATCGTGCTTAATAGCAAGCCAAATGAAGAAAAGACCTACACAGAGCATAACCAAGTGGCCGGGAGTAGCGTTAGCAAAGCCCGTATAGCTCCAGAAGTCCATCAAATTTTGGCCTAAGAAATTAAATAACTCCATAATTCAGATTTTATTCGATTGTTAAAAGAGTTGCACCTTCAAGAACTGAGTCGCCCTTGTTGACTTCGATAGATTTTACAACACCGTCTTTGTCAGAGTGGATGTTGTTCTCCATCTTCATGGCTTCAAGGATAACAACAGTGTCGCCGTTCTTGATAGTGTCGCCAACTTTTACCTTGATGTCGAGAATAACACCTGGGAGCGGAGCTTTGACGCTGCTTGCACCACTGGCAACTGTCGGCTTTGCAATGATTTTAGAACCAGTTTCTGTGCGAGGAGCAGCAGTTGGTCTTGGTTTAGAAACGGCTGGAACGACCTGTTCCTCAAATTCCACTTTGTACGGTGTGCCGTTCACCATGATCTGAGCTCCATTTTTTTCAATGTCACCAACAGTTACTTTGTATTCCGTACCGTTGATTTTGTATTTATAGTCTTTCATTTTTTTGAAATTCAATTGATTGATTTGGTTGTTATTTGTGCGGAGTTTCGCGCAAAGAGTAAATCTTAGAACTCCATGGAGAGTAAGCTCTCTTTACTTTGTTGATAGTAAGAACGAGGTCTTCGTGGTCGTGCATGTTGAGATGCTCGTGCAGAGCCATACATATGGCTGCAATAGCTTCTCCAGAATCGGCACCTTCAGATACTGTAGCAGTAGTGATATTGCTGGTAGCCTCCTGTTTCTTGCGTGTGGCATTTTTTTCGTTGATTTTGCCGATAAGGCGGAAACACAGATACAACAATATCAATGAAACAAATACGATTGCCATTGCAAGCACTGTCATGCCCAGACCGCTCTTGTCGTGCTCGGCAAACATATCAATCTTCTCGTTGGAGTCGATGATAACATTGTTGCTGCTTGGCGTAATGTACTTGGCGTCGCTTCCATCACGGATTTCCCATGCATTTGCATCGTTGTCGGCGTCTTTGACACCATCTGACTTACGAGCATATGATTGGTTGTCCCCGAGATTTGCAGGAATAACAACTTCGTCAATTAATGTTTTTCCGTCTGCATCATACAGACCAATCCAGTTTTCTACACCCGGAGTCAATACGAAATTGACGTGGAATGTACCTTTGTTTGGCTCTCCGTCTGCCCAGAATACAACGTGCTGGCGCGGGTGTATTTCTGTGTTAACGTCCATGCGAGGCACTGGGTACATGGTAGGGTTGCTCGGATCGTTTGTCAAGTACATGCTGGCGATGTCAATTGGAGCAAACGATGAGTTGAACAACTCAATCCATGCCTGGTGTTTGCCATAGTCGTCCACATAGTTGCTGTCATTCTGCACCATTATTTCGTTGATGCAAATAGCTTTACGGCCTTGAGCCATAACGCCGGCAACCGAGAATACGAGGCAAGCCAAAAGTACTACTAATGCTTTTTTATTCATATTCGTACAAATTATTATAGAGGAATATTTCCGTGCTTCTTAGCCGGGTTAGTCAATTTCTTGGTAGCCAATTGTTGCAATGCGCGGATGATGCGGAAACGTGTGTTGCGCGGTTCGATAACATCATCAATATAGCCGTATTTGGCTGCGTTGTACGGGTTGCAGAACAAGTCGGTGTATTCTTTTTCTTTTTCTGCAATGAATGCAGCAGGATCAGCCTGTTCTTTTGCTTCACGTGCATAAAGAACTTCAGCAGCACCGGCAGCACCCATAACTGCGATTTCAGCAGTAGGCCATGCATAGTTCATATCGCCGCGGAGTTGCTTACAGCTCATCACGATGTGGCTACCACCATAGCTCTTTCTCAAAGTGACTGTAACTTTAGGTACAGTAGCTTCGCCATAAGCATAAAGTAATTTAGCACCGTGAAGAATAACGGCATTGTATTCTTGGCCTGTACCAGGAAGGAAGCCCGGAACGTCAACCAATGTTACCAAAGGAATGTTGAATGCATCGCAGAAACGTACAAAACGTGCAGCTTTACGAGAAGCGTTGCAGTCAAGTACACCAGCCAAATATTTAGGCTGGTTGGCTACGATACCTACTGACTGACCGTTGAAGCGAGCAAAGCCGACGATGATGTTCTTAGCGTAGTCGCGTTGAACTTCAAGGAATTCGCCGTTATCGATGATGGCGCCAATGACTTCGTACATATCGTATGCTTTGTTTGGAGAATCCGGAACGATTTCGTTCAATGAGTCTTCCAGACGGTCGATTGGGTCTGTGCATTTTACCAGCGGAGCTTCTTCCAGGTTGTTCTGAGGAATGTAGCTGAGAAGTTTGCGGATGAGTTGCAATGCTTCTTCACCGTCTTCTGTTGCGAAGTGTGCTACACCTGATTTTGAAGAGTGCATTGTTGCACCACCCAATTCTTCTTGTGTAACATCTTCACCTGTTACAGTCTTAACAACTTTAGGACCGGTAAGGAACATGTAAGAGATGCCTTTAGTCATGATGGTGAAGTCGGTTAATGCCGGTGAATATACGGCACCGCCGGCACAAGGACCGAGGATAGCAGAAATTTGAGGAACAACGCCCGAAGCAAGAATGTTGCGTTCGAAAATTTCAGCATAGCCTGCCAATGCGTTGATACCTTCCTGAATACGTGCACCACCTGAGTCGTTCAAACCGATGACAGGAGCACCCATCTTCATGGCCATATCCATGATTTTGCAGATCTTCATGGCCATTGCTTCTGACAATGAACCACCGAATACTGTAAAGTCCTGTGCAAATACATAAACAAGACGGCCGTCGATTGTTCCGTAACCGGTTACGACACCGTCACCGAGGAAATGTTTCTTTTCTTGTCCGAAGTTTGTGCAACGGTGTTGTACAAACATATCAAGTTCTTCGAAGCTACCTTCGTCGAGGAGTTGTGCGATGCGTTCGCGAGCTGTGTATTTACCTCTTTCGTGCTGCTTGGCGATAGCTTTTTCGCCGCCGCCCAAGCGGGCTTTTTCGCGCAAGGCGATAAGCTCCTGCACTTTCTCAAGTTGATTGCTCATAGTTAAAGTTGAATTGTGTTATTAGAGTTGATTTATTCCGGCTTTTCGCAAAGTTCAGTCAAAACGCCAAGTGTTGATTTCGGGTGAAGGAATGCAATGTTCAAACCTTCAGCACCCTTACGCGGAGCTTTGTCGATAAGTCTTACGCCCTTAGCTTCAACTTCTGCCAATGCATTGGCAACGCCGTCAGTGGCAAATGCCAAGTGGTGGATGCCTTCGCCGCGCTTTTCGATAAATTTAGCAATTGTACTGTCTTCGCTTGTCGGTTCGAGAAGCTCGATTTTTGTTTGTCCTACCTTGAAAAATGCTGTTTTTACTTTTTGGTCAGCTACTTCTTCAATAGCGTAACATTTTAGACCAAGTACGTTTTCGTAGTAAGGAATTGCTTCATCAAGACTCTTGACAGCGATTCCAAGATGTTCAATGTGAGAAATATTCATAACATTATAAGTTAAAAGGTGTTTGTTATAATCTGTTTTGTTGGTGCAGATACCTTTTAGGGTGAATCTACATCGCTCACAAAATTACTATAAAAATAGTAATTACGTCATATTTGTACGGAAAAAACGACTTAAAACGACTGACAAAAAGTTAAAATCCCGGAATGATATATTTATATATAGGTATAAAAGTGTAAAAGATTGGATGCCGGCATAGGGAAAACTGACGATATGTCAGTATGGCTTGCATGGGCTGACATTTTTTGAATGCGGGTTTTGAGTTTGGCACGCGATTTGCACAATAGAGAGTGTCGACCGCAAGGCTCGACAGAATAAACTTGATTAATAACAAATAAAAAATATAGAATTATGGGCAAAATTATTGGTATTGACTTAGGTACTACGAACTCTTGTGTAGCAGTTCTTGAAGGTAAAGATCCTGTAGTAATTCCTAATAGCGAAGGTCGCAATACGACTCCTTCCATTGTGGCTTTCATTGATGGTGGAGAACGTAAGATCGGTGATCCTGCAAAACGTCAGGCAATCACAAATCCGACTCGTACGGTGTTCTCAATCAAACGTTTCATGGGTGAAACCTATGATCGTGTAGAAAAAGAAATCTCTCGTGTTCCTTATAAAGTGGTCAGAGGTGACAACAACACTCCGCGTGTTGACATCGACGGCCGTGAATATACTCCGCAAGAAATTTCAGCTATGATTCTTCAAAAGATGAAGAAAACGGCTGAAGATTATCTTGGACAGCCTGTTACGGAAGCCGTTATTACCGTTCCGGCTTACTTTAACGACTCTCAGCGTCAGGCAACTAAAGAGGCTGGTGAAATTGCCGGTTTGACAGTTCGTCGTATCGTGAACGAACCGACTGCCGCAGCATTGGCTTACGGTCTTGACAAGAGTGCAAGCGATAAGAAGATTGCAGTGTTCGACTTGGGTGGCGGTACATTTGATATCTCTATCCTTGAATTGGGTGACGGTGTGTTTGAAGTAAAATCAACAAACGGTGATACTCACCTGGGTGGTGATGACTTCGACCACAAGATTATCGACTGGTTGGCTGACGAATTCCAGAAGGATGAAGGCGTAGACTTGCGTCAGGACCCGATGGCATTGCAACGTTTGAAAGAGGCTGCTGAAAAAGCTAAGATTGAACTTTCAAGCACAACTTCTACGGAAATCAATTTGCCGTATATCATGCCGGTTAACGGTATTCCAAAACACTTGGTTAAGACTCTTACCCGTGCAAAATTCGAACAGCTTTGCGATGATTTGATTCAAGCAACAATCGCTCCTTGTCAGCAGGCATTGAAGGATGCAGGTTTGACTGCTTCAGATATTGATGAAGTGATCCTTGTCGGTGGTTCAACTCGTATTCCTGCCGTTCAACAGATCGTTGAGAAGTTCTTCGGTAAGGTTCCTTCTAAGGGTGTTAACCCGGATGAAGTAGTCGCTGTAGGTGCTGCCATCCAAGGTGGTGTATTGAGCGGTGATGTGAAGGATGTCGTTCTTTTGGATGTCGTTCCATTGTCAGTAGGTATCGAAACATTGGGTGGTGTGATGACCAAACTTATCGACGCCAACACTACAATTCCTACTCGCAAGAGCGAAACATTCTCAACAGCTGTCGACAATCAGCCGTCTGTTGAAATCAACGTATTGCAGGGTGAACGTCCATTGGCTAAGGATGACAAGTCCCTTGGTCGTTTCCACTTGGATGGAATTGCTCCGGCTCCGCGTGGTATACCTCAGATCGAAGTTACATTTGAAATCGATGCCAACGGTATCTTGAATGTATCGGCTAAGGATAAGGCTACAGGTAAGGAACAGAGCATCCG
>URMA01000040.1 GCA_900548875.1 uncultured Porphyromonadaceae bacterium
GTCGGCAACCCCAACTCGGTGTCCGACGCGGGCGTCGGGGCGCTGGCCGCCCGCAGCGCCGTGCTTGGCGCAGGCCTCAATGTCCGGATCAATGCCGCCGGGCTGAAAGACCGGGAAAAAGCCGAGAAACTCGTTAGCGATGCCCAACTCATTGCCGACCAGGCAACTATCTTTGAATCGGAAATTCTAAAAACCGTAAACAGCATTATTGACAAAAACTAAAGAAACACCCTTACTATGGAAAAACTCACCGAATTTCAAAAAGAAATATTGGCTGGAATTCCCGAAATCCTGCCACCGGCCAAACCATACGACCCTACGGTCAATCACGCTCCCAAAAGAAAGGACATTCTGACTCCGGAACAGAAAAAGCTGGCACTTCGCAACGCACTGCGCTATTTCCGCCCGGAACAGCATGCGGAGCTCATTCCCGAATTTCTGAATGAACTGAAAACATACGGACGCATCTACATGTACCGGTTGCGTCCCGATTACAAGATGTATGCCCGTCCGATTGACGAATATCCCTACAAATCGCGTCAGGCAGCCGCCATCATGCTGATGATCAACAACAATCTTGATACGGCTGTGGCACAACATCCTCACGAACTTATTACTTACGGAGGAAACGGCGCCGTGTTCCAGAATTGGGCACAATACCGGCTTACCATGAAATATCTGGCTACGATGACCGACCGCCAGACATTGGTAATGTATTCCGGCCATCCGCTCGGACTGTTCCCGTCGCACGAAAATGCTCCGCGCGTTGTTGTCACCAACGGTATGGTAATCCCCAATTATTCAAAACCGGACGACTGGGAACGCTTCAATGCCTTGGGAGTATCGCAATACGGACAAATGACAGCAGGCTCCTATATGTATATAGGTCCGCAAGGAATCGTCCATGGTACGACCATCACCATACTGAATGCAGCACGCAAACAGGAAGGCAGCTACGACGCACCGATTGCCGGAAAACTTTTCGTTTCGGCAGGATTGGGCGGCATGTCAGGCGCACAGCCTAAAGCGGCTGTCATAGCCGGTGTCGTAGGCGTTGTGGCTGAAATCAACCCGAAGGCAGTGGAAAAACGCTACGCTCAGGGCTGGGTAGACGAAGTGTTTACGTCGCTCGACGAACTGATGCCACGTATCCGCAAAGCCGTCGCCGACAAGGAGACCGTATCAATAGCCTACCAGGGAAATGTCGTTGACCTGTGGGAACGACTGGTTAAAGAAGGCATTAAAGTGGATTTGGGTTCCGACCAGACATCACTCCACAATCCGTGGGCAGGCGGCTACTACCCTGCCGGCTACACACTGGAGGAATCCAACGAACTGATGGTCAACAATCCGGAAAAATTCAAAAAAGAAGTAGAGGCATCGTTGCGCCGTCAGGTTGATGCCATCAACAAGCTGACAGCCAGAGGAATGTATTTCTTTGACTATGGCAATGCCTTCCTGCTGGAAGCATCACGCGCCGGTGCCGACATCATGAATCCGGACGGCACATTCCGCTATCCTTCGTACGTGCAGGACATCATGGGCCCGATGTTCTTCGACTACGGCTTCGGACCGTTCCGCTGGGTATGCACATCGTGCAATCCCGACGACCTTGCCATGACCGACAAGATAGCCACAGAAGTGTTGGAAGAAATTGCCCAACACGCACCACACGACATTTTAGGACAACTGAACGACAATATCCACTGGATAAAGGAAGCCGGACGCAACCACCTTGTTGTAGGCTCGCAGGCACGCATCCTTTATGCGGACTGCGAAGGACGGACCAAGATTGCACTTGCATTCAATCAGGCCATCCGTGACGAACGAATTTCCGCGCCTGTCGTTCTCGGCCGCGACCATCATGACGTGTCAGGAACCGACTCTCCTTACAGAGAAACGTCGAACATCTACGACGGCTCGGCATTTACAGCCGACATGGCCGTACAGAACGTGATTGGCGACTCATTCCGCGGTGCTACGTGGGTTTCACTCCACAACGGCGGCGGCTGCGGTTGGGGCGAAGTCATCAACGGCGGATTCGGCATGGTCATTGACGGATCGGAACAGGCTGAACGCAATATCCGCATGATGCTCCATTGGGACGTGAACAACGGAATAGCCCGCAGAAGCTGGGCACGCAACAAAGGTGCCATGGATGCCATCAAACTGGAAATGGAACGCACCCCCGACCTAAAAGTGACCCTACCGAACCTTGTAGACGACAAATTGTTTGAAAATCTCAATATTGAATAATTCGCTGACTTTAAATCATTATGGAAATCCATTATATATCTCCTGAAAAAATCACCATTGAGCAAGTAGCGCATATCATCGAAAGCGGAATGAAAATTGCGCTGAGCGACAAGGCCAAAGAGCTGGTTGTCAACTGCCGCTCGTTTTTGGATAAAAAGATTGAAACATCGGAAGAACCTATCTACGGAATTACGACAGGATTCGGCTCGCTGTGCAATGTTTCCATCGACAAGGATTCATTGAGCGACCTGCAAAAGAATCTGGTGATGTCGCACGCCTGTGGCATGGGCGATGAAGTGCCAAAGGAAATTGTGAAATACATGATTTTCCTTAAAATACAGTCGCTGTGCTATGGCTATTCAGGTGCTTGTCTGCCGACCATCGAACGCTTGGTCGATTTCTTCAACAACGACATCATTCCGGTAGTCTATACGCAAGGCTCACTGGGTGCTTCCGGCGACCTTGCTCCGCTGGCAAACATGTGCCTGCCGCTGCTCGGACTGGGAGAAGTAAAAGTCGGCAACGAACGGATGACCGGCGAAGAACTCAACAGAAAGATGAACTGGGAACCAATCAAGCTTGCATCCAAAGAGGGACTCGCCCTGCTAAACGGTACACAGTTCATGTCAGCGTATTCGGTGTGGAACATTATCCGCGCCAAACGCCTGATTGCCTGGGCCGACTATATTGCCGCCATGAGCATCGATGCCTTCGACGGACGTATCAGCCCGTTCCTGCACTCTGCCCACAAAATGCGCGCGCACAAAGGACAGGTTGATACTGCCGACAATATTTTTAGAATTCTGCAAGGGTCAGAACTGATTGAACGCCATAAAGAGCATGTCCAGGACCCCTACTCTTTCCGCTGCGTTCCGCAAGTCCACGGAGCGATTAAGGATACCATCGACCACGTGGTCAACGTAGTGACTACGGAAATCAACAGTGCAACGGATAATCCGATTGTTGTGCCGGAAGACGACCTTGTCATTTCTGCCGGCAACTTCCACGGCGAACCGCTGGCACTTGTCAACGATTTCCTCGCCATTGCCGTAGCTGAAATTGCCAGCATCTCCAACCAGCGGACCTATCAGCTCATATCGGGCAAACGCGGCCTCCCGGCTTTCTTGGTAGCCAAACCGGGCTTGAACAGCGGTTTCATGATTCCGCAATATGCAGTCGCATCAGTAGTCAGCCAAAACAAACAGCTGGCAACACCGGCCTCAGTCGACTCTATTGAATCATCGCTCGGACAGGAAGACCATGTCAGCATGGGTGCCAACGCCGCTACCAAATGTGCGGCAGTTGTTGAAAATGTCTATAAGGTGTTGGCTGTGGAACTGATGAATGCGGCACAGGCACTCGATTTCCGTCGTCCTGCCAAGAGTTCTCCCGTTATCGAACGTATTTTCGAAGAATACCGGCAAGTTGTTCCATTCGTGGAAGTGGACAAAGTGCTGTATACTGAAATTGCAAAATCCATCGATTTTCTGAAACAGAACTACCATCTGCATGAATATGAAAGTCTATAAGAATATCAAGGCACTGATGGGGGCATACGAAGCCCCCGTCAGTTGTTTGAAAGGAAAGGAAATGGACAATATCCCGACTATACGGGGTGCCTATCTTATCGTTGACGAAAACGGTATGATAGCGGATTTTGGTGCAATGTCCGACCTTCCGGAATTTCCCGACAATGTTGAAGTTTGCGACCTATCGGACAGATTTATATTTCCGGCTTTCGCCGACTCACACACGCACATCGTGTACGCCGGCAGCCGTGAAGTGGAATTTGTCGACAAAATCAAAGGTCTTTCCTATGTGGAAATAGCCAAACGCGGCGGAGGTATTTTGAATTCAGCAGATTTGCTTCACCGGACTTCGGAAAACGAACTCTACGACACGGCAATGGAAAGACTGCTCCGCTGCATGGAAGGCGGAACAGCCGCTATTGAAATCAAAAGCGGCTACGGCCTGTCGACAGAAGACGAACTGAAAATGTTGCGCGTAATCCGCCGTATGAAAGAAACGGCACCGATTACGGTACGCAGCAACTTTCTGGCCGCCCATGCCTTTCCGCGAAACTACGCTGACAACCACGACGGCTATGTAGACTTGATTGTCAACGAAATGCTGCCTATGGTTGCCAAAGAAAACTTGGCAGACTTCGTAGACGTTTTCTGCGATGAGGGATTTTTCACCGTTGCCCATACGGAACGCATACTGGAAGCTGCTGCAAAATACGGCATCCGTCCGAAAATCCATGCAAACGAACTGGCATGCTCGGGCGGCATACAAGTTGGTGTAAAACACAACGCACTTTCCGTTGACCATCTTGAACATACGGGCGACAAAGAATGCGAAGCGTTGCTTCACAGCCAGACAATGCCGACAGTATTGCCGGGTGCAGCCTTCTTCCTGGGAATGCCCTATGCACCTGCCCGAAAAATGATTAACTACGGACTCCCGGTAGCCGTAGCTTCCGACTATAACCCCGGCTCCTCCCCATCGGCAAGCATGAAATTCATACTTTCACTGGCATCCATCAAAATGAAGATGACCCCTCACGAAGCCCTGAATGCAGCCACCGTAAACGGTGCTTACGCCCTCGGTCTTGCCGGACAGTACGGGCAAATCCTCAAAGGCGAAAAAGCAAACTTCATCATCACGAAACCAATGCCGTCATTCGAATACTTTGCCTATTCCTACACAGAAAATCTGATAGAAAAAGTCATCGTCAATAAATAACGACATGACTTTTGACTAAAAACAGGAGGCGTTTCGAAAGAAAAAATGACTGAAAACAAGTTTCATTATTTTATTCTCCGCTCATCTTTCACTACTTTTATAAAAAATAGGATGCGTCTTAGCAGAAAACTCAAATAAATTTGGTTTTCTACTTTCGACTTTCACTATTTTTGCAAACGAATTTTAAAAAGGAGACAAAATAATGAAACTGAACTATTTGTTACTTGCAGGTTTGTTGTGTGGGACGGGTATGGCTTCGGCACAAAAACGTGGTTTTGACTATAAATTCTATGGACAGGTTCGTACGGATCTGTTTTACAACAGCCGTTCAAATTCAGAAACGGTGGACGGACTGTTCTATATGTTTCCGAAGGATGAGGCGCTCGATGCTGCGGGCAATGACCTGAACGCACAGCCCGACGGTAACTTCTACACGATGTACTCGCGTGCGGGCGTGGATGTCACCGGGCCGGAAATTGGCAAGGGCATCAGAACGTCGGCCAAACTGGAAGTGGATTTCCGCGGTGGTGGCACAAGCTACTATATGCTGCGTCTGCGCCATGCCTATTTCAATCTGGCATGGAAAAAATCGTCGTTGCTCGTCGGACAGACATGGCATCCGTTCTATGGTGAGGTTGCTCCCGAAATTCTGAACTTGAACATGGGTGCGCCCTATCAGCCGTTTAGCCGTGCTCCGCAAATCCGCTACCGATATAACGAAGGAGCGTTCCAACTGCAACTCACGGCGCTATGGCAGTCGCAATATCTTTCTGTGGGCCCGGCTACCAATAATGTGGGAGAAACGGCCACGCAAAAAAGCCAGAATTTCATCAAAAAGAGTTGCGTGCCGGAATTAGCTTTAAATCTTGACTATAAAGCCCATGGATGGATTGCCGGTGCCGGTCTTGACATGACGTCAATCGTGCCCCGTACGCAGTCGAACATCAATGGAAAGATTTACAAGGTGGATGAACGCATCACTTCGCTTTCGGCGGAAGCTCACGTCAGCTATAAAAACAACGGTTGGCTGGTGGCTGCCAAGAGCGTGTATGGCTCCAACTTCACACAGGCAAGCGGCGTGGGCGGCTATGGCATCGTTTCGTTCGATCAGGTGGACGGCAGCCAGGAATACACGCCAGTACGCGTTTCTGCCTCATGGCTGAATGTGGCCTATGGCACGAAATGGCGTCCGGCTGTGATGGTAGGCTATTTGAAGAATCTCGGGTGCGATACTCCGGTTTCAGGAGTGCTGGGAACAGGTGTAGGCGACGGACTCGACCAACTTGTCAGTGCTACGGCTGAACTGACATACAACCTTCCTCACTGGAAATTCGGCGTGGAATATACGCTTTGCAATGCCTTCTACGGCGACTTGACAAACGAAGCCCGCGTGGAAAACACACATCGTGTAGCCAATCACCGCGTTGTGGCCACTGCCATATTCCAGTTCTAAAAAGGGTTTACAGTTTACGGTTTACAGTTTACAGAAGATAAGTTTACAATATAGGGGTTATAGTTTATGGAAATCTCCATATGCTATAGCCCCTAATTCTTGAGAATGTGTTCGTATTCTTTCGACCTACTGCTACTTCCTCTATGGGAAGATGTGCTAACGCAATGCAAATGGAATGATTATATTTTGTGGCTGAGGTGTTGCCCAAGGCTTTTGTTCTTCTGTTCTTCTGTCTGAAAAAAGTTTACCGGAAAAGAGGACTCATAGCCCCTAACCCATACCCCCTAATCCATTGCCTCTTTCATAAACTTGTCGATTTCGTCGAACGGAATGACCGACAGGTTATCGTAGAGGTCTGTGTGGTTGGCACCCGGAATGATGAGCAGGCGTTTGTTGTCGCCTTTCAGCCGTTTGTAGGTGTCTTCACTGAAATAGCGCGAATGAGCCTTTTCGCCGTGAATCAAAAGAACGGCACTGCGAATTTCATCACAATAAGAAAGTATCGGCATATTGATGAACGACAAAGCGGAGGTCTTGTTCCAACCTTCATTGGAATTGAGTGAACGCGGATGATAGCCACGCGGAGTCTTGTAGTAGGCGTAATAGTCCTTCACAAATTGCGGCGCATCGTCGGGCAGCGGGTCCACCACTCCACCGGCACGTTCGTAACTGCCGCTGCGCGCATCGGCCGTGCGCTGTTCGTTCAACTGCTTTTTCAGTTCATAGCGCTGGTCGGCATCCATGCTGTCGAAATAGCCATTGGCAGTAACACGGCTCATGTCGTACATCGTAGAAGCAACGGTTGCTTTGATTCTGGTGTCTATCGCTGCGGCATTAACGGCAAATCCACCCCATCCGCAAATACCGATAATTCCAATTTTCTCGCTGTCTACGTCATCACGTGTCAACAGATAGTCGACCGCAGCCGAAAAATCTTCCGTATTGATGTCGGGCGATGCCACATTGCGTGGAGTACCGCCGCTTTCGCCGGTAAACGACGGGTCGAAGGCGATAGTGAGATAACCGCGTTCGGCCATTTTCTGCGCATAGAGTCCGGAGCTCTGTTCCTTCACAGCGCCAAACGGACCACTCACGGCAATGGCAGGCATACGTCCGGATGCGTTTATTGGCTGATAGAGATCGGCTACGAGCGTTATGCCGTAGCGGTTGACAAATGTAATCTTGGAATGATTCACCTTGTCGCTTTTCGGGAAAACCTTATCCCAACTTTCAGTTATTTCCATAGTTTCCTTGTTTATCGAATTTTGAGTGTTTTGAGCTTGCGTGAACAGTGCCACAGGCAAACAGCAAACAATCAACATACTGGCAAGAGTATTTCTCATGTCGGTTTGTTTCTTTAAGTTATACATATTTCACAATCTTTGCAGGACATCCTACCACAACGGCGTTGTCGGGCACATCCTTCGTCACAACAGAACCGGCACCGACAATGGCATTTTCTCCAATAGTCACACCCGGAAGGACAATGACTCCGGCACCCAACCAGGCATTGCGACGGATGACTACGGGACGTGCGTGCAAGCCATGACGCTGCTGCGGATTCTGCGGATGTTCTTCGGTAATGATATTCGTGTTCGGGCCGATAAGTACCCCCTCTTCCACCGTTATGCCTCCCAAATCAAGGAAGGTGCAGTTGAAATTGATAATCACGTTTTTGCCCAATCGGGTGTTCTTTCCATAAGCTACATAGAACGGCAAAAAAATCTGAACAGATTCGTCGACATCCGTTCCGGTGATTTGACGGAGATAAGCAGTGAGGCTTTCCTGCGTCTGGTGGCGGCTGTTCATTTCGTCGACCAAGCGACGGGTCTTCTCCACTTCTTTGTTCAGTTCGGCGTATCCGCAATCATCAGCGGATAAGGTTTCTCCCGATTTCAGTCTTGTAAAAACGTCTTGCATGATTTATTTTTCAAGTTTGTCATATTCATTGTCCGCAACAGGCTCCAGCCATTCGTTGCTTGTATTCTCTCCCGGCACTTCAATGGCAATGTGCGAAAACCAGCTGTCGGCTGCCGCTCCATGCCAGTGCTTCGTATTGGCCGGAATTTCTACAATATCACCGCTTTGGAGCATGCGTGCCGGCTTGCCCCATTCCTGATACCAGCCCCGTCCGGCCATACAGATAAGGATTTGTCCGCCGCCTTTGTCGGCACGATGAATATGCCAGTTGTTACGACAACGGGGTTCGAACGTCACGTTGTAGATGCCATGCGACGGCGACAGCGGTTCGAGATAGCTTTTTCCGATAAAATATTTCGAGAAGCCGGTATTTTCGTTTCCGATAGGGAAAGGTAACTGCTGTTCAAACTGCTTCATTTCGTCCATGTCGGCCGGCTCGTTCCACACGTCTTTGGCCAGACGGAAAGCAGCCCACACTTTCGGCCATCCGGCATAAAAGCCGATATGCGTCAGCATTTCCGATATTTCAGTTTTTGTCACTCCGTTAGCTTTGGCTGTCTGCAAATGGTAGGTCAACGACGAGTCGACAATACCCATGCTGACCAGCGACGTAACGGTTATCATGCTCCGGTCGTGCAGACTGAGCTTGTCGGTTCTGCTCCACACTTCACCAAAAAGTACATCGTCGTTCAGTTCGGCAAATTTGGGGGCAAACTCTCCCAATTGCTCTCTTCCTGCTGTCTGTTTGATTTTATTTTGTGCCATAATCGTAGAAAGGTTAAAAGCGGCAATAAAAATTGCCGATAAAAATAGTATTCTCATTATTATTTCGTTTTTGCAAATTTAAGCGGGAAACCGACTATGCAATGTATACGAATTTCGGCAATGATTACCCGAATTGCCGATTCTTTGTTCGGACTGTTTTCCGTATGGATTTTAAACCGTACATTTGTACAAATCCAAAACGAAAAGGTATGGAAATTATTCAGTTGAACAGCATCGACGACTACAATGAACTGTACGGACTTCCGACCAAACATCCGCTTGTAGCGGTGATTGACCTGAAGAATGCCAAGCACGCGGTGAATCATGTAAAAATGAATTACGGCGTTTATGCCCTGTATCTCAAGAACGACATCAACTGCGTACTGAAATACGGACGCAAGAATTACGACTATCAGGCAGGAACGATTGTAAGTTTCGCTCCGGGCCAGGTAGTGGAAGTGGAAATGGCCGGAGAAGTTTTCCAGCCGGACGTTTACGGCGTGTTGTTCCATCCCGATTTGATTCACGGTACGCCTCTTGCTGCCAAGATGCAGCGCTACGGTTTTTTCAGCTATGCGCAGTCGGAGGCGCTCCACCTGTCAGAATGGGAGCGAAACACCATCATAGAATGTCTGAACAAACTGGACCGTGAGTTGGACTATCCCGTCGACAAGCACAGCCGCAATATCCTCTGTTCGCACATCGAACTGATTCTTGACTACTGCCTGCGTTTCTACGACCGCCAGTTCTGTACGCGCGAAACGGTCAACAACAATGTACTGACACGTTTCGAACAATTGCTGAACGATTATTTTTCCGACGAAGAGAAAATCCGCAACGGCTTGCCGACGGTGAAATTCTTTGCCGACAAGGTCTGCCTGTCGCCGGGCTACTTCGGTGATATCGTCAAACGGGAAACAGGCAAGACTGCCCAGGAATACATACAGCAGAAAGTGATAGAACGGTCGAAAAGCTATCTGGTCGACAATCAGCTGAACGTAAGTGAAATCGCCTATTCGCTCGGCTTCCAGTATCCCCAGCATTTCATCCGGCTGTTCAAAAAGAATGTCGGCTGTACGCCCGGAGAATTCCGAAAAGAATTTTCAGGCGAAAAAGCCCAATAGCCGCAACCGTATTTACATATCCGGCTTCCTCCTCCCATACTGAAAAAGAATTCTCCAGAGCCTGCTGCGCAAGCAACTCCGGAGAATTCTCTCATTAAGCACCCTTTCCGTCGTGTTCAACGCATGCGTCATGAACTGCAATTTTTAGAGAGAGGGCACTTCCTGCGGTTTTACATGGAAGATTATTACTGTGAACGTGACATGTCACTGTAAATCGTTCGTCAGCAGTGACCGTTTTGGGTTAATGGTTATATGCTGATTCTCCATGTTCGTATACATCCAGACCTTCTTCTTCAATTCTGGCCGGGACACGTAGACCATGGATTTTATCCAGTACTTTGAAAATGATATATCCCATCAGAGCTGCCCAACCTCCTACGATGATGACACCGAAAATCTGCGCACCGAGAAACCCGAATCCGCCTCCGTAGAACACACCTCCGTCAACGGCAAACAAACCCGTCAGAATAGTTCCAAGGCTACCACATACCCCATGAACGGAAGAAGCTCCTACCGGGTCATCGATTTTTAGCCGATGTTCGATGAATTCTACTGAAAAAATCATGACTGTGCCACAAATGGCTCCGATGAGAGCAGCACCTGCAGGAGAAACTATGTCACATCCGGCGGTTACACCGACCAATCCGGCAAGAATACCATTGAGGGTCAGTGAAAGTGACGGCTTTCCATATTTCAGCCAACTAACCAACAAAGCCAATATACCCCCGGTGCAGGCGGCAAGATTAGTTGTCAAGAATACATGCGAGATAGCGGCCTGGTCGCCAAAAGTAGCAGCGGCAAGCTGAGATCCCGGATTGAAACCAAACCAGCCGAACCAGAGAATGAATACGCCCAGGCAAGCCAATGTCAGATTATGACCGGGGATGGCCTTCGACTTTCCGTCTTTTCCATATTTTCCCAAACGGGGGCCAAGAATGGCAGCACCGACCATAGCAATCCAACCGCCTACTGAGTGAACTACCGTAGAACCGGCAAAATCATGGAAAGTGCAACCGAAGAAAGACATCATAAACGAACTCGGATCAGCGTTTGTAAGCCATCCTCCACCCCAGGTCCAGTGACCGGACACAGGATAAATCAGAACGCTGATGGCAATGGTATAGACCAGATACATGGAAAATTTGGTACGCTCAGCCATAGCTCCCGACACGATTGTGGCAGATGTGGCACAGAATACAGTCTGAAAAACCAGGAAACCTTCAATAGGCAGACCGTTCTGGATGATGTTGGCCATGGCCTCCAAGTCGAAGAAGTGAGGACTTCCAAATACAACTCCTTTGCCAAACATCAGTCCGAATCCGATGAACCAAAACAAGATGGACCCGACCATGAAGTCAACCAAGTTTTTCATCAGAATGTTGGCGGTATTTTTGCTGCGGGTGAATCCGGCTTCCACCAAAGCGAATCCCGGCTGCATGAAAAACACCAGCATGGCTGCAAGCAACATCCATACCGTGTTGATACCGGTGGATAATTCTGAAAGTGTGTCGACAGTAGTTTGTGTTTCCGGTGTAGTCTGTGCTACAGCAACTAATGGGGAAAAAATCAAAAAAAGCGGTATTAGAGTTTTACGACATGCGTTACGCATCCTTCCTTTAAATAGTTTCATAATCTTTATCTTTTTAATTAATACCTGTGTTGATATAATCTCTCCTGCCGGGTCTATTTTTCCTGTTCGGCATTGTAGAGTGAAATGTCTCCACGTTCACCTGTACGGATGCGGATAGAGTCTTCCACGGGAATAATGAAAATACGTCCATCACCGATTTCACCCGTATAAGCTGATTTCAGGATTGCCTGTACGGTCTTTTCCACATTCTTATCCCGCAACACGATGGAAATCAAGATACGTTCAATGGAACTGGTGTCGTATACCACTCCACGATAAATACGTCCTTCCCGGGTTTTCCCGATACCTCTCACTTCATAATAGGAGAACCATTCGATGTCGGCGGCCAACAGTGCCTCCTTGACTTCTTCGAATTTTGTTCTTCGGATGATTGCTTCAATTTTCTTCATAATAACATTGTTTTTATATTGTTATCCTGTATAATCTGTTCCGCACTCAAGCTACAATCTTTTATTCGTGAATGGTTCTCAACGGATGTTTCCATGTCAAGAACCAAATCCGAATGCCAATGCCTGATTTCAGTTTGTAACTGATGTTGCTTGCACAATCTTTTTACCTTATTATCTTTTTGTATTAATTTATCACTTTTTTCTTTCTTTTTGTCTTTTGATTTGCAAATATACTTTCTTTTAGATATTAAATCAAAAAATATTCTATCTTTTTTATTTTATTTTTTTCGCATCTTGCGGTAAGTTTTTCAGTCATTTAAAATCAAAATATGCCATAACTTGTTTTGATTCATTCACTTAATGAAGGAGGAAACTTTTTCGGTTAAAAATCCATTTCTGTGTTTTTTCGGACAGCAATCAGGGCTTATAGGAAGGATTATTTCCCTATCGGATTTTGCATATTCGACTTTTCGTGCCTCTTGCTAATGTGGGGGAAAGTTTATACCTTTGCGCAGAATTTTTTAAGGTAATATGATAGCAGTAAGTAATTTGGGAATGCAGTTCGGTAAGCGTGTTCTTTTTCAGGATGTTAACCTGAAATTCACGCAAGGCAACTGCTACGGCATAATCGGTGCCAACGGTGCCGGTAAGAGTACGTTAATGCGCATTTTGTCGGGACAGTTGTCGCCTACTCACGGAACCGTTCAGCAAGGTCCGGGCGAACGTATGTCTGTCCTTAGTCAGGACCACTTCGAATTTGACGAATTCACGGTAATGGACACTGTGCTTCAAGGCCACACAGTGCTTTGGGCAATTATGAAGGAAAAGGACGCGCTCTATGCCAAAGAGGACTTTTCGGACGCTGACGGTATCCGCGCTTCCGAGTTGGAGGAAAAATTCGCCGAACTCAACGGATGGAACGCTGAAAGCGATGCAGCCGCATTGCTGAGCGGTCTAGGCATCAAGGAAGAAAAGCACTACATGCTGATGAAGGACCTCAGCGGTAAGGAAAAGGTGCGTGTGCTTTTGGCGAAAGCGCTCTTCGGAAACCCGGACAATCTGCTCCTCGACGAACCGACCAACGACCTTGACCTCGAAACGGTGGCATGGTTGGAAAACTATCTTTCAAACTTTGAAAATACGGTGTTGGTGGTGTCGCACGACCGTCACTTCCTCGACTCAGTCTGCACCCATACGCTCGACATCGACTATAATAAAATATCCCTGTTTGCCGGCAACTACAGCTTCTGGTATCAGTCAAGCCAGTTAGCTCTCCGCCAGCAACAGCAGCAAAACAAGAAAGCTGAAGAAAAGCGCAAGGAACTGATGGAATTCATCCAGCGATTCAGCGCCAACGTGGCAAAATCAAAACAGACAACCAGCCGTAAGAAGATGTTGGAAAAATTGAACATCGAAGAAATCCAACCGTCTTCGCGCCGCTATCCGGGCATCATCTTCACGCCGAACCGCGAACCGGGCAACAAGATTCTGGAAGTGAAAGGCCTCCGGGCATCTGTCGACGGCGAACTGCTGTTCAACGACGTGAACTTTGCCATTGAAAAGAACGACAAAGTGGTGTTCCTCAGCCGCGACCCGCGTGCCATGACAGCCCTGTTTGAAATCATCAACGGCAACCGCAAGGCCGATGCCGGTTCGTATGAATGGGGACAGACCATCACGACAGCCTATCTGCCGCTCGACAATACGGCATTCTTCAATACGGACATGAACCTCGTCGACTGGCTGAGCCAGTTCAGCACCGACACCAGTGAAATTTATCTGAAAGGTTTCCTCGGCAAAATGCTGTTCTCCGGTGAAGAAGTATTGAAAAAGGCATCCGTGCTTTCCGGTGGTGAAAAAATGCGCTGTATGATCGCCCGCATGATGATGACCGACGCCAATACGCTGATACTCGACTCGCCGACCAACCACCTCGACCTCGAATCCATCCAGGCGTTCAACAATACATTGCAGGCGTTCAAAGGCAATATTCTGATGTCGTCGCACGACCACGAATTCATTCAAACTGTCTGCAACCGTGTTATCGAGCTGACACCAAACGGCATCATTGACAAGATTATGGACTTCGACGACTATCTGTCGGACGAAAAAGTTCAAGCTGCAAGAGAAAAGATGTACAACAAATAAAAATATACAGGTTTATGGTAAAACATATCGTAGCGTTCAAACTGAAAGGCACTGCTGAAGAACGTCTTGAAGTAGCTAAGAAATTCAAGGCTGCTTTGGAAGCGCTGCCCGGACAGATTGATGTACTGAAAAGCATTGAAGTAGGATTGAATGAGAATCCGGCTGAATCGTGGGATGTAGTTCTCACGGCTGTAGTTGAAAAAATGGAAGATGTGGCTGTCTACGCCAATCATCCCGCACATGTAGCTGCTGCAGCCCTTCTGGGCAACCACAAGGAACTTCGCGCTTGCGTAGACTACAACTGCTAACAGGCATTCGGCTCACTTCAAACCAACTAAAAACGGCACTCTGGTCAACACCGGAATGCCGTTTTTTAGTATTACAAAACGCCCCCCAATAGAAAAGTCTCAGCACAAAAAAACCGCTGAACCTCAAGCGAGATTCAGCGGTTACTTTATTTTAACGCTCAGAATGTTGGGATTACATCATTCCGCCCATGCCACCCATTCCCGGGTTTGGCATTGCCGGTGCGTTTTCTTCTTTCTTTTCAGAAATTACGCATTCAGTAGTCAGGAACATACCGGCGATTGAAGCTGCATTTTCAAGGGCAACACGTGTCACCTTGGCAGGGTCGATTACGCCTGTAGTGAAGAAGTGTTCGTATTCGCCTGTGCGGGCGTTATAACCGAAGTCGCCTTCACCGTCTTTTACTTTTTGAACAACGATTGCACCTTCCAAACCAGCGTTAGCAACAATCTGACGCAACGGTTCTTCGATAGCACGTTTCACGATTTCGATACCCGTATTTTCGTCGTCGTTGTCACCGCGAAGGTTTTCAAGAGAAGCCACGCAACGGATGTAAGCAACGCCACCACCCGGAACGATACCTTCAGCAACTGCGGCACGAGTTGCGCTCAACGCATCGTCTACACGGTCTTTCTTTTCCTTCATTTCAACTTCTGACGGAGCACCTACGTAGAGCACTGCTACGCCACCTGCCAATTTGGCGAGACGTTCGTGAAGTTTTTCGCGATCGTAATCGGAGGTTGTCTTTTCAATCTGAGTCTTGATTTGAGCCACACGTTCAGCAATCAATTCCTTGTCGCCATTACCTTTGACAATGGTTGTATTTTCCTTGTCAACTGTAACTTTTTCTGCGCTACCAAGCATATCGACTGTTGCCATGTCAAGTTTCAAGCCCTTGTCTTCAGAAATAACGACACCGCCAGTAAGCACTGCGATATCTTCCAACATTTCTTTACGACGGTCACCGAAGCCCGGAGCCTTTACAGCACAAATCTTCAATGAACCACGCAGACGGTTGACAACCAAAGTTGCCAATGCTTCACTGTCGACATCTTCAGCGATAATCAACAGAGGACGACCGCTCTGAGCTGCTGCTTCCAGAATAGGAAGCATATCCTTCAACACTGAAATCTTCTTATCGAAAATCAAGATGTAAGGATTTTCCATCTCGCATTCCATCTTTTCAGTGTTTGTAACGAAGTACGGTGAAATGTAACCACGGTCGAACTGCATACCTTCTACAACTTTCACTGTTGTTTCAGTACCTTTAGCCTCTTCGATAGTGATAACGCCTTCTTTCTTTACCTTGCGCATAGCGTCGGCAATAAGCTGACCGATAGTAGCATCGTTGTTGGCAGAAACACGGGCGACATTTTCAATTTTAGCCATGTCGTCGTCCACTTCCTGAGCCTGAGCCTTGATGCCTTCCACGACTTTAGCAACGGCTTTATCGATACCGCGTTTCAAGTCAATAGGATTGGCACCTGCAGCCACATTCTTCAAACCAACATTGATGATTGACTGAGCCAAAACGGTTGCAGTCGTTGTACCGTCGCCAGCATCGTCACCTGTCTTGGAAGCAACTTCCTTAACAAGCTGTGCACCCATATTCTGGAACGGATCTTCCAATTCCACTTCCTTAGCAACGGAAACACCATCCTTCGTAATATGAGGAGCACCGAATTTCTTTTCAATGATTACATTGCGGCCTTTAGGACCAAGGGTTACCTTAACGGCGTTAGCCAATTCGTCAACGCCTTTTTTCAGCTCTTCGCGAGCCTTGATATCGAATTTAATTTCTTTAGCCATAGTAGTATATTTTTAAACCGTGAAAATAAATTGGGAATTAGGCAAAGATTGCCAAAATGTCGCTCTGGCGCATTACAAGGTATTTCTTACCTTCGTATTCCAGCTCTGTTCCGGCATACTTGCCATAGAGAACTGTATCGCCTTCTTTTACAACCATTTCTTCGTCTTTAGTGCCATTACCAACAGCAAGAACTTTGCCTTGCAATGGTTTTTCTTTTGCAGTGTCAGGGATAATGATACCGCCAACTGTCTTTTCTTCAGCCGGTGCCGGTTCGATGAGAACGCGGTCTGCTAATGGTTTAATGTTCATAATTCTAATTTTTATGTTTTGTTTATTATTATCGTTATTCTGTGGACTTGCGTCCGACATTCGGAAATAAGCATAATGCGTGCCAAAAAACGAAAGCGGAGGAACTATGACAATTTGTCATATTCCCCCGCCATTTTAGGACTGGTTCTGTCAGTCATTCTACTTTACTACCTTTTTAACGACCTGACGTGTTCCGCTTGCTGTCGTCACATCGAGACATAGCAAAAAAACGCCCTGCGCATCGCCCAGCAACTGACCGCCACTATGCGTTCCTGCTGTTGCCGGCAAACTTTGCTCCGCTGCATACAGGCTGCCGTCGGCTCGAAATACATTCAGTCCAACCGATACGGCGTTTCCCGGCAATCCATAAAGCACCGTACCGTCAGCCGTACAATTCAACGATATAGCTTCCCGCTGCAACGTATTACTGACCAATGACGACTGGAGAGAAACATCAATACGGTCGGCCGTACGGTTGTTGTGCGTCAGTTTTACATACAGGCGTGAAGCCGCCTTATCGACATAGCAAGCTGCTCCTTTTTCCTGTTTCAGTTCTTCAACACTTCCAACTGTAGCCAACGGACTGCCGTTCAGTTCCACCACTCCATTGAAACGTGTCACCGGGAAATTGACAAACTCGACAATCATCGTTCTGTCTTTCATTCCGTCATACCCGGCGCCTTCAGGAGTTACGGTAAAGGAAATTTCCGCTTCTGAACAATCGGCTGCATAGTTCAGTTTTACATATTTGCCATCGGCAAGCGAAGTCGTGGATTTCTTGTCATCGTCAAACTGCATAAACTCCGAAGCGAGCGGCTCTTGCGGTACAAAATAGCTCACATAAAGTTCCGAACCGTCGTATTCACCCGTATTTTCATAGCTGTCCTTTTCCCATGTAGGAAGAATTGCACCTTCACGAACAAAGAGAGGAAGCACTTCAAGCGGAGCCGGATAGTCGACACGGCTCATACCTTCATAAACGGCAGAGGGATTATTGAAATCCACCCAACGGCCTTCAGGAAATACGATGCTGCGGCTTGTGGCATCTTCCTGCATGACAGGAGCAACAAGCAAATCGCGTCCCCACAAATATTCATCCTGCACATCGGTCAGTGGTATCTCACGCGGAGAATAGAAATTGACAGGACGGGCCAAGGGTGTTCCCGTTGCCGTATATTGATAGGCAAGCGAATAATTGTATGGCAGCATCTGATAGCGCATATTGATATATTTTTTCAAAATATCCTGACGGGAATAATTGTACGGTTCCGGAGAATTTGTACTGTGGGCACGCATTACCGGGACAAATGCGCCAAACTCCATCCAACGAATGTAAAGCTGTTCGTTCATATCGGAAGCGGAGAAACCGCCCAAGTCATTTCCCATATAGCCGACGCCCGATAATCCCATATTGAGCAATACTGGAATCTGAGCCTGAAGGCCGCTCCAACTACGGCTTACATCACCCGACCACGGGAAGGCTGAATAGCGCTGCATGCCGGCATTTCCAGAACGTGGCATAAGGAACGGGCGCATATCTGGAAAATCCTGCTTCAAACCTTTATATATTCTCTCAAGCCACCATAAGCCAAAAGCGTTGTGCACCTCGCGTGCTGTACCTGCCTGATGGATCACCTCGTTCGGGTGGTTTTCCGGCTCTCCAAGGTCAAGCCACCAACCGCTGATGCCACCGGCTGTCAACGGCTTATACAGCGACCACAACCAGTCGAGAGCTTCAGGATTGGATGTATCAATCAGTCCGCAGTCGCCCCCAAGCCATCCCATCGGCACTCGATAGGCGCTGCCGGAGGCATCTTTTGCCAAATACCCTTGAGAAGCCGCATATTCAAAATTTTCCTTTGCACCGTTAGTCTGGAAATACGGCTGGCTGATACATACCGTATGCACTCCCATCTCGCTGAAATCGCCGAGCATTTCCGCAGAATTCCATTTTGTGGTATCCCACGCATAACGGCCCATGTTCGACTCTATGCCATACCAGTACAAGTCCAGTACAAGACCGTCCAAAGGATAACCGCTGTTTTTCAGGCTATTGACAGCATAGCGTGCCTCCTCTTCATTGCGATAGCCATATTTTGACTGAATGAAACCGAGTGTCCACAACGGCGGCAACTCCTGATATCCAGTCAACCACACATAATTCTTAACTACCTGTTCAAGACTCCCGCCACCATTGATGAAATAGTAGGAAATAGGGCTGGTGCTGTTGGAATTATATTGAACAGTTGAGCCAAATTGCAGGGACGCATCCTGATAATCGTCGAACAAAACGCCATAACCTTGCGACGATACATAAAATGGTATGCAGATGTTCATCTTGTTGGCTCCGTCTTTTGAATATCCTCCATTCTGATAATTATACATGGACAGAGTTTCGCCGGAATGATCCAAGGTTTTGCCTCGTTCGCCACCACCATAGAATGCCTCGCCATCCGTCACCGTAAATGCACAGTTTTTCATGGCACTGGCATTATCAAGGTTCGAAGCCTCGGCCGTCAACAGGCTGCCTTGCGAATAATAGGAAATCAGCGTATTTTCTTTCGATACCGACATTGAAAAATCGCCGGAGACAAGCAGCAATTCATCAGCCGACTCGCTGACCGACAGACTGGCATCCTCATGAGGAAGCGCATATACACTGATGGACGCACGCGGAGAACCGATTTTTCCACCAGGGAAAGTCTCAACTTTCACAATATTTTCAGCATAAGAGGTAAGGCGCAAATCGCCGTTTTCAGAATGAACCGTCACAACATTTCCATTCTGTTCGAAACTTTCCACCTTGCCCAGACTGGCATTCTCGCTGATAAAGTTGTAGGGTACAAAAATATCCGTATCACCCTGCCCTCTCGCTATTTTCGACTGATCGGAATTATAGAATAGGAAACAAAACTGGGTAATAGTTTCTCCCGGAAGCAATTCATAGAAACTTGACGGTACTATTTTTATCGTATAGACGTTAGGAGCCGTACGGGTCATCTTCACCTTATCGATACAGGCTCCCCATCCACCAGAAGCAATATGTGTCCACTGCCCGTCCGACATATTGGTAATGACACCGGTATAGGCATAGACATCGCCGTCGAAATCTTTCAACGCAGCATTTCCAGCCGTAGCGTCAAATGTAAACAACAATTCATCATTTTGAGTTGCACCACTCGCAGGACTCACACTCACCTGGGCAAACACCTCGCTCACGCCAACAAAGAGCAATAACAGAAGTACAGTTGCCACAGAGACTGTTTCTCTAAAAAATTTTTTCATAGTTTTAATTTTAATGGTAATGTTTTCGTTTGTGATTTCAAAACTACTTACATATCCTTTAAATTCCGACTTCAGTGTGCTGCAAAGTAGTATTTTGATAAGGCATACGGCTGAAAATCAAATTTATGTGAATCATAGAAAGTAGTGGTTCTAAAGTGAAGAAAGAACAGTCAACAGCAGTTTTTCCATCACTGCATAGCCTGCAAGATTGGGATGAACGCCGTCGTCGGCATATTTAGGATTCATTGTGCGGTCAGGCATTGCCAACGGAGTGAAATAATCAACCAAAAGAATATCGTTTTCCTTTGCATAAGTCGTAATGCGTCGATTCAGGCTGTCAATCTTGTCCTGTACGTTGGGCACATCCTTGTTCCACCAGTATTGTGTCACAGGTAATACCGTACAAAGAACCGGACGAATACCATTGGCTTTCGCAAGTTCTACCATCGACTGGATGTTGTTCATCGTCAATTCCTCATTATATTCACCGGCATTTTCAGCGATATCGTTTGTTCCGCCAAGAATAACGACCGTCTTTGGCTTCAAATTCAATACATCCTGACGGAAACGTGCCAGAAAATGCGTTGTTGTCTGTCCCGAAATACCACGGCCTATCATATGGTTTTCTTCCAGAAACGAGCCATGATAGCATGCCCAGTTATATGTGATGGAGTTTCCCAACAATACAATTTCACGATGCGAGGAGTCCAATTTCATCACACTGTCGTTGGCTTCTCGATAAAACTCCAGATTTGCCCAGTCGCTACTATAACTGCACACTGCACACAATGCGAATGCTACTGATAAAAATAGTTTTTTCATAGTCATAAGTTTTTATAAAAAAGAAGCGGCAGCAAGTCCTCGACAAACTTCCACCGCTACCTCTCTATGTTTTATAATGTTAATTTCAATTATCGAATCATCCCGCCGATAATTTCACGGATGGAAGATATGTTATGACGTTTCAGGTAATTCTCGATATAGTCAACGATTTTTACCGATACAGTCGGATCTATAAAATTGGCTGTACCCACCTGCACGGCGGTTGCTCCGGCAAGGATGAACTCTATGGCATCGCGACCATTCATGATACCTCCCAAACCGATGATTGGCACCTTCACGGCCTGAGCCACCTGATAGACCATGCGCACGGCTATCGGACGGATACAAGGACCCGACAAACCGCCGGTAATCGTCGACAAATACGGCCGGCGTGTTTCCGTGTCGATTGCCATCCCCAGGAACGTATTGACAAGAGAAACAGCATCGGCACCTTCAGCTTCCACAGCACGGGCAATTTCTGTAATGTCGGTTACGTTTGGCGAAAGTTTGACAATCAAGGTTTTGTCGTAAGCCTCACGTACGGCACGAACCACCTGCGAAGCGCCAGCACATGTCGTACCAAATGCCATGCCACCCTGCTTTACATTCGGACAGGAGATGTTCACTTCGACGGCATGAATCTTGTCAAGGCCTTTCAGACGTTCGCAAACAGCCACATAGTCTTCAATTTTTGCACCTGAAACATTCACAATGATCTCCGTATCATAATGCTTGATGCGCGGATATATTTCATTAATAAAATAATTCACGCCCTTATTCTGCAAGCCAACGGCGTTCAGCATTCCCGAAGGAGTTTCCACCATTCGCGGATAAGGATTCCCCTCGCGATGTTTGATGGTCGTACCTTTGACAATAAAACCGCCAAGACGGTTCAAATCAATAAAATCGGCAAACTCCTCGCCGTAACCAAACGTACCGGAAGCAGTAAGCACCGGATTTTTCAGATTCAAATCCTTTATCGTAACACTTAAATCTCCCATTTCAGTTGCTTTATATTAAATACCGGACCATTTGTACATACACACACATTACCGCTGTCGGTGTCTTCGACACAGCACAGACAAGCGCCTACACCGCAAGCCATACGGTTTTCCAATGAAACCTCGCATTCCACATTGTTCTTGCTGGCATATTTGGCAATCGCCTTCATCATCGGCATCGGGCCGCAGCAGTAAATATTATCCCAAGTTTCGTTTAGGGCAGAATTGAACGTAATCAATCCTTTTTCACCGGCAGAACCGTCTTCTGTCGACATATATACTTTGCCTACCGACTGGAACAAATCCAGCTCCAGCAAATCCACATCTCTACGTGCACCGAGAAGGAAATTCACTGCATAACCCGCCTGCTTCAGTTCGCTGCCCAAGTAATACATAGGAGCAACCCCTACACCACCTCCGACAAGCAGCACACGCGCATCCTTCTTTTCAGGATGAGAAAAACCGCGGCCGAGAGGCATTATGATGTTTAACAGCTGACCATGCTCCATCCCTATCAAATGTCGAGTGCCCTCACCAGCATTACGCACCAGAAGCCACAATTCATTATAAAATTTATCAACATAATTGATCGAGATAGGACGACGAAGAAATGTCATTTTTGAATCAGGTATCTCAACCTGGACAAATTGACCCGCTATACACTCCACAATTTTAGAGCCATCAGCAGGCATCAATTTCAAAAGAGAATAGTTTTCATTAATTTTCTGATTCTCTTTTATTACAAAATCCAGTATCTGCTTTTTCATATAATTTTTTCTTACTGCATGCAAAGTTACTACCTATTGCCGAAAATTCAAACAGTCGAAATAAGTTTTACAACACGTTGTTTTACAAAAAAATCAAAATTCCAAGGTGCGAAAAAACAACTATGCCCACATACAAATATCACACGCTGTTACCTCTATTTTCATAGTTCCAACAGATAAAGAAATGACCATGCTATCTAAAAATTCATCGGCAGCAAAATTTTTCTTGACAGTGTTCTTTGGTATATTTTTATAATTTTGCAGCCGTAAACTCAAACTTAACAATATTGAATATGACTGAATGGGATAAAATGCAAAAGCATCAAATCTATAATGATTTTGCACCGGAATTGTTTGACCTTAGAGTAAAAGCCAAAAAGCTATTTAAGGAATTTAATCTTACTGAAGACGAAGAGATTGAACGGCGTCAGGAAATTATGAAGAAACTCTTCAAGAAAGTAGGTGAACACGTCTGGATTGAGCCTAATTTCACTTGCGAATTTGGCAAAAACATTACAATCGGAAATGATGTTTATATCAATTTTGGATGTACCCTGCTTGATTGCGGACAGATAACAATAGGCAATAATACATTATTAGGCCCAAATGTCAGTGCATACTCGGCCAACCATTCACTTGATGCCGCTGAACGGATAGCAGGTGCTTTAATCCCCAAACCCATCACTATCGGAAACCGAGTTTGGATCGGAGGTGGCAGCACCATTCTTAGTGGAGTTACCATCGGTGATGATTCCGTCATCGGAGCAGGAAGTGTTGTAACCCATGACATTCCTTCTGGTGTCATAGCGGCCGGAAGCCCCTGTCGTGTATTGAGAAAAATCACTGATAACGACAAAGTAGGTTTTCCCGTATAGCGGACAATTTTTAATCTGCAACATAATTACACATTGCGTATTATTCCCCCAAAAGCAGTTCAACAAAGCACATACTTTGCAGAACTGCTTTCATTACTTTAACCCCAATCGGTCTATAATCTACCAATCCATTATACACAACAACACCCAAACGAACAGACATACACAGAGCAAACAAACCGCTAATTGCCGGCCAATATCATCACATGGCGACACCATAATCAACCCCCTGACGTAGGGACACACCCCTGGTGTGTCCGAAATGAACCGACAGATGTTTCCTCCCAACGCTGCTCCGTTTCGTTGCCGTTCGGGCATAAAAAAAGCCTCGAAAAATTTCTCCTTCGAGGCTCTAAGGGGGCGGTGACCTGCGCCTTCCCTATTTCGCAGCAGCGACGGCGCCACGGGCTTTAGGGCCCTGTGCAGGCGGGAAGGAGTGGAACCCTCACGCTTCAGCCCATTTGATTCTTTCGGACGTACCTCGGGTACGTCCCTACGGTATGCACAGCGCAAACAAACCGCTAATTGCCGGCCGATATCATCACATGGCAACACACGACACAGCCCCCTAACGTAGGGACACACCCCAGGTGTGTCCGCCGGGGAACAATATTCTTTTTTCCGGGCATAAAAAAAGAGGACACATCTGCTGATGTATCCTCTTCTAAGGGGGCGGTGACCTACTCTCCCGATTTCTCAGTACCATCGGCGCGACGAGGCTTAACTTCCCTGTTCGGAATGGGGAGGGGTGGAACCCTCGTGCTATGGCCGCCTTATTCTTTATTCCTTTTTCCGTCCGGCAACTCTCTGCCGGCGTTATGCGATAAAAATCATCGACTGGAAGCAAACGCCCTTCTCCGTCCAACGAACTTCAGGCGTGATTTCTTTGCGGTCCATTCAGACCGCTGTTCTTTTTCCCGGACCTCCCTCCCCGCATGGGGGAGAGAAGCCCTTCGCAGAAAGCTTTCGGGTAATTAGTACTGCTCGGCTTTGCCATTGCTGACTTTACACCTGCAGCCTATCTACGTCATCGTCTTTGACGACCCTCGATGGAGATCTTATCTTGAGGTTGGCTTCGTGCTTAGATGCTTTCAGCACTTATCCGTTCCCGACGCGGCTACCCGGCCGTGCACCTGGCGGTACAACCGGTTCACCGGAGGTCAGTCCAACACGGTCCTCTCGTACTAGTGTCGGATCCCCGCAAATCTCCTGCGCCCACAACAGATAGGGACCGAACTGTCTCACGACGTTCTGAACCCAGCTCGCG
>URMA01000041.1 GCA_900548875.1 uncultured Porphyromonadaceae bacterium
CTAGACCTCATTTTTACCATAAAGATAGTTAAGGTCTTGACTTTCTTATTTACCGGGCGTAAAAAATCTCTTTTTTTATATATCTTTGCAACAATCTTATTTTACAAATTTATACAACTGAACAACACAAATATGAATCCCATTTTATTAGCTGTAATTGTTTTGGGCGGGATTGGTCTGGTGTGTGCTGCTTTTTTGTATTTGGTTGCCAAAAAATTTGCCGTTCATGAAGATCCTCGCATCGGTCAGGTGGAAGAACTTCTGCCGGGGGCAAATTGTGGAGCCTGCGGCCATAGCGGCTGTCACGATTTTGCAGTAAAGTGTGTCACCGAAAATTCTTTGGCGGGCAAGTTCTGCCCCGTTGGAGGCGACAAGGCCATGAATGCCATCGGCACCCTGCTCGGACTGAAGGCCGAATCAGCAGTCCAGAAAATTGCAGTGCTGCGATGCAACGGCTCCTGCCTGGTACGCAAACACACTACGCTTTACGACGGGCCACGCTCCTGTGCCATCGAACGTCTGATTTATGCCGGAGAAACGGAATGCCAGTATGGCTGTCTGGGTTGCGGCGACTGCATTGCAGCCTGCAAGTTTGACGCCATCAAGCTCAATGAAACTACCAAGATTCCGGAATTCGACGAAAATCTGTGTACGGCCTGCGGTGCCTGTGTGGAAGCATGTCCGGGAAATTTGATTGAACTGCGGGCAAAAGGGCCGAAGGGACGGCGTGTCTATGTGGCATGCTCCAACCACGACCGGGGCGCCCTGTCAATCAAAGAATGCAAGGCTTCATGCATCGGCTGCGGAAAATGTGTCAAGGTTTGCCCGTTCGACGCCATCACCGTTTCCGACAATCTTGCCTATATCGATTATGAAAAATGCCGCCTGTGCAGAAAATGTGTTGAGGTATGTCCTGTTCACTGCATCACGGCCGTAAATTTTCCAGAACCTAAAACTGCCAAGGAACCATCATGCTAAAGACTTTTCATAAGGGAGGCATTCATCCCCCAGAATACAAGCTCACAGCCGGATTCCCCATTAAAAGCATTCCCGCAGCGGAAGAGTATATGGTTGCCCTTTCGCAACATATCGGAGCTCCGGCTACCTGCTGCGTCGCCGTTGGCGACCATGTGGCTAAATACCAGCTTATCGGAACGGAGCAAGGCTTTGTTTCCGCCAACGTCCATTCCCCGGTCAGCGGAACCGTAAAAAAAATCGAGAAGATAAAGACAGCCTTCGGATTTGAAACCACGGCCGTCATTATCCGCCGGGAAGGCGACGACGTTGCCCCCCGGAATCCGCGTCCGCAAGAAACGGTAGAAAAACTGACGGCCGACGAAATTGTCAAAATCATTGATGCGGCCGGCATCGTAGGGTTAGGCGGCGCCACATTCCCGACCCGTGTCAAGCTATTGCCTCCAAAGGGTACGGAAGTCGACACGCTGGTCATCAACGGTGCGGAATGCGAACCGTTTCTGACAAACGACCACGAACTGATGCTAACCTATCCGGCACAAGTCATCGAAGGAACACGACTGCTACAAAGAGCCATCAATGCCCAAAAGGCTGTCATCGCCATTGAAGAGAACAAACGCGATGCCATCAAGGCCTTGACCGAAGCGGCATCCGGCTACGACAGCATAGAAATCATTCCACTCAAGACCAAATATCCACAAGGCGGCGAGAAACAACTGATCGACGCGACACTCAACCGGCAGATTCCCTCCGGCGGACTGCCAGCGTCAGTTGGTGTGGTTGTACAGAATGTAGCGACTGCCTATGCCGTTTGGAACGCCGTCGTCAACGACATTCCGCTGACGGAACGCATTGTCACCGTCACCGGTCCGAATGTCAGCCAGCCGGGCAACTATCTGGTTCCCATCGGCACACCGCTGTCGGCCGTCATTGAAGCTGCAGGCGGCATCCCCGACAATACGGCGAAGGTCATCCTGGGAGGTCCAATGATGGGAAAGGCCGCTTCCAACCTTAACGCGCCCTCCACGAAAGGCATCTCGGGCATTCTGATTCTCCCCGACAGCATGTCGAAACGGGAAGAGCCGGAAAACTGTGTCCGCTGTGCCTCGTGCGTATCCGTATGCCCGATGGGACTTGAACCTTACCTGCTTGCCCGTCTTTCGCAACTGAAGAACTACGAACGGCTGGAACAGGAACACGTCATGGACTGCATCGAATGCGGCTCCTGCTCATTTATCTGCATCTCCCACCGGCCGATTCTCGACTACATCCGCATCGGTAAAATGCGGACGGGAGCCATCATCAAATCACGAAAATCAGCTAACAACAAAAAATAATGGACAGAGAACTCATTATATCATCGTCACCCCACATCCACACCACGGGAAGTGTCAGGAAAAGCATGTTGGCAGTAATCATTGCCCTGCTGCCTGCTGTAGCCTGCTCACTTTACTATTTCGGAGTGGGGGCATTGGTAGTGCTGGTAACGGCCATTGTCGGCTGCACCGCAACGGAATACCTGATCCAGCGATTCCTGATAAAAGGAAAAAACACCCTTGGCAACTGTTCGGCCCTGCTCACCGGCATCCTGCTGGCGCTCAACCTGCCGTCCAACTTGCCGGTATTCATTGTGCTCATCGGTTCGGTAGTAGCGATTGGCATTACGAAAATGGCATTCGGCGGCCTCGGAAACAACATTTTCAATCCCGCCATTGCCGGACGTATTTTCCTGCTGCTTTCCTTCCCGGCACAAATGACCACATGGCCGCTGCCAATTGAAAACCGCTGGCAATACTTCGATGTAACTACGGGTGCAACCGTGCTGACTTCGCTGAAAGAAGGCACAGCCCACACACTTACACCTCTCAATGCCTTTCTGGGAAACATGGGAGGCAGCATGGGTGAAGTTTCGGCCATCGCCCTACTCATCGGCTTTGCTTTTCTGCTCTATAAGAAAGTAATCAGCTGGCATATCCCGGTATCCATCATTGCAACCGTGGCAATCTTCTATACGCTTTTGGGCGAAAATCCGCTGATGCCTGTTCTTTCCGGCGGTCTGCTTTTAGGAGCCATCTTCATGGCCACCGACTATGTGACTTCGCCAATGTCCCACCGCGGCATGATTGTCTACGGCATCATGATAGGCATTCTCACCGTAATTATCCGCAAATGGAGCGCTTATCCGGAAGGCATTTCATTCGCCATCCTCATTATGAACAGCCTCACGCCGCTCATCAACCGATATTTCAAGCCGAAACGCTTCGGAGAAAGGAGGATGTTATGAAAAAGTTGGAATCGTCGTTGAAAAACATGATACTCTCGCTTTGCGGCGTCACGCTGATTGCCGCCCTGCTGCTTTCGTGGGTAAACGGTATCACCAAAGAGCCTATACAGCAAGCCGAATCAGCCACCCAGAGCAAGGCACTTGCCGCCGTTCTCCCCGACCACGACAACCAGCCGCTGGAAGAAAAATTCAGCGTAATGCTGAACGAAGGGACAGCCGACAGCGTAAAGGTGACAATCTACCCGGCCAGACTGAACGGCAAATTGGTGGGAGCAGCCGTGGAATCGACCGCCGACGGCTATGCCGACAAAGTGACCGTCATCTACGGATTTGAGCAGGACGGAACAGTTCGCAACTACGCCGTCATGAAACAGATGGAAACGCCGGGACTGGGAGCGAAAATGAAGGACTGGTTCCGCGACCCGACAGGAAAACGCAGCATCATCGGGCGTAACCCCGGCGCAGAAAATATGACCGTGACCAAAGACGGCGGAACCGTCGACGCCATAACGGCGGCCACCATTTCGTCGCGTGCTTTCCTCAAGACACTTAACGATGCCTTCGCGGCTTACCGGAATATTCAGGAAAAAGAGAAAGGAGGTCAACAATGAAAAAGCTTTCAATCGTCATCAACGGACTGATAAAGGAGAATCCCACGTTCGTCCTGCTGCTGGGCATGTGCCCGACATTGGGAACGACGAGCAGCGCACTGAACGGCATGAGCATGGGCATAGCCACGATGACAGTGCTGATGATGTCGAACATGGTGATTGCCGGCATCCGTAATCTGGTACCCGACAAAGTGCGCATTCCTGCCTACATTGTCGTCATCGCCTCGTTTGTAACGCTGCTCCAAATGCTGATGCAGGCCTATCTGCCGGAACTGTATGCAACGCTCGGCATCTTCATCCCGCTGATTGTGGTAAACTGTATTCTTCTGGGCCGCGCCGAAGCCTTTGCCTCCAAAAACAGTGTAGTCGACTCGCTTTTCGACGGCATCGGTATCGGACTCGGTTTCACCGTTGCCCTTACCCTACTGGGAGCCGTTCGCGAATTTTTAGGCACCGGCAAGCTGTTTGGTTTTGAAATCTATCCGGAAAGTTTCGGCTCCATCCTTTTTGTACTGGCTCCGGGAGCGTTCATCGTGCTCGGACTCCTTATCGCTTTAGTCAATAAATTGAAATCCAAATAACAGCCATGCTTACCTACATTTCAATTATTATCACGGCAATCTTTGTCAACAACATCGTTTTCTCCCAATTCCTCGGCATCTGTCCGTTCATTGGCGTGTCGAAGCGCATATCTTCCGCAACAGGAATGGGAGCGGCCGTAACATTTGTCATTGCCCTTGCAACCGTGGCAACATGGCTGCTTCAGGAATATCTGCTCGTACCGCTCGAACTGCAGTACATGCAGACCATCGTGTTTATCCTCGTCATTGCCTTTCTCGTGCAGATGCTGGAAATCATCATGAAAAAGGTTATGCCGTCGCTCTATCAGGCGTTAGGCGTGTTCCTGCCCCTCATCACGACCAACTGTGCCGTGCTGGGAGTAGCCATCACCGTCGTTCAGCGTCAGTACTCGCTGTTGGAATCCATCACCTACAGCATTTCGACGGCCATCGGCTTTGCCCTTGCACTGGTCATCTTTGCCGGCATCCGCGAGCAGCTCGAACTGGCCAACGTACCGAAAGCCATGCGCGGCGTGCCCATTGCCCTCATTTCCGCCGGCCTCCTCGCCATGGCATTCATGGGCTTCTCCGGCATCAAAATCGGATAAGAAGATATTGACAATCAAAAAAGACAGGCGGCCTAAGCATTGACCGCCTGTCTTTTTATATTTACCATCCTGCTTTACTGCTACATCACAACCACATTTATCGGGGCTGTCTGCGCCACTCCGGCCGCTCCTTTGACGATAATTGAGGTAATATAGCACTTGTCACCACGGGAAAGGCTGCTGATTCTACGCTTCTGCGCTTCTGTAAATTGCCCGTTGGACGAACGTAACGACTCAACATTATTGCCCGCACCGATAACAACCATTTCAAAACTTTGCACAGAATAGTTTACCTCCAGTCCCTCGCTTATACTTGCTCCCAAAGAGACGGCATTCCGCAAGTCCTCCTTGCGGATAGGCACATTTCCGTAGTATTTCAAAACAGCATTACCTTTTTTATATGCGATATAAGGGGTAGGATTCGGCAAAGCCTTCACATGGCACTTCATGGAATACAACAGCTTCTGCTCGCCTCCCTTACCGTTGAACACGGAAATGGTCGCCTCTTTCTCATTGCCGGGAACAGCCACATAATAGTCACCGTTTCGTCGAATGGAGCCGCTGGATATGGTCACACGCAAATCATTTGCAGGAATTCCGGCACAAAACAACGACAACTTGTTCTGAAAATTCCGATAAAGTGTCACGCCTCCAACCGGCGACATTGTCACGGCAGGCAAGTCGACTGTTCCGTCGCTATTTACCACCCGCTGTCCTTCATTGATAAGAACATAGCGATAGCCATCGCTACCCCGATCATGAATCATTGAATTGTAGGCTTCAGCTTCCAGCGCCAGCACATCCTGTTCCAACCGGTCAAGCGCTACAAATCCGCCTATGGCCGGAAGATAGGAAAAAAGTTCGCGCTCCCACGACATCCCGCGAGTGAAACTTTTCAAAGGCAAAAAGGAAGCGGCATAATCTTTCCGGGTAGAATCTGAGATACAGGCCAGCGCCTGTTCTTTAAAAGCCAACAGCTTTTTTCTTAACAGGCCGCCCTTTCCGTCCGTGGCTGAAAGCATTACCCGTGGAACGGCATTCAAATCATCGGCAGCGGAAAGCTTTCCCCGCACATACTTTTCCTTGTCGGCCTGTGCAGCAATTTCCTCCCGCAGTTCAGCCAACATTCCCCGGCAATCAACGGAAAGGCTGTCCAATCGTTTTGCCGCCAGACAAGTACTGTCGGAAAACATTTTCAACACACGCGAACGCAACGAATCGTTATAGGCTTCCGCTTTCTGAAATCGAACGTCCGACTCTTTGTTCAATAATTTGTAACCCTCCAACACATCGGCTGAAATGTTAATCGCCAACATGGCTATAAGAATCACATACAGCAGATTGATCATCTTCTGACGGGGAGGTAATGTATATTTTCCCATCTTTAATCCTCCCTGTCTTTATTTTTTCACGTTCATTGCCGACAACAGACGTCCGTACTGCTCATTCATAAGCTTGATCTGAGCGGCCAATTCTGCGGTTTCATCCTGCAAGGTGGCAAAAGCTTCCGGCTTGACAACATCCGTACAATTCTGCACCTGTTTCAACTGCTTCTCATAAGCATCGTTCAAACGGGCTATATTTTCTTCCAGCTTCTGCATTTGTGCGGCATACCGTGCAGTAAATTCTTCATCCACATTTATTTCTCGAGTACTTGAATTGCCTTTTCCCTCCTTCAGTTCGGGAAACACCCGCTCCCATTTGTATTCAGTAGCCGGTTCGTCAAAACCTGAAATAAAAAAGATAAACACCTCCGTAAACAAGCCGACCATCAGCAATATATTATCGTAAGGCATGTGGGCAATTTTAAATACTGCACCCAAAATCACCAGACAGGCTCCCCAGCAATAGGCTACATTATAAAAACGTTTTCCGTTCTTGCTTGAGAGAAATTTTCTTAATCCCATTTTACGTTTATTTTAAAATTCAATTATTTGCTTTTTTCGACGAACATAATTTTTGCATTACAGCCAGTCAGATTGACATATCCCAAATCTTCGGCCTTTACAATAGATACCCGTTCCGGCGAAATTCCGTATTTCTTGACAAGCAGGTCCTTTATAACCTCCGTACGGCCTTTGCGCAAACGCTCATCCACATTCTTATCCGCCACATTGTCGCTGAACGCTACAATATGAATGTCAAAATCATTGTTCTTCATCCATTCTCCGATTGCATCAATTTTCTGAAGCTGCGCGTCTCCCAGATAAGTGCTGAATTTATCGAAAAATATATCGATTGAGCTAATGTCGTTTTTGGGAGTATATATCACATTCTTGTTTTTTGTGTCTACCTTCTTCTGCATGCGCTGCATCTCCCTGCGCATTTGATTTATTTCTTCATTCAGCGCACGAACATTACCTCGCAATGCCTGTACTTCCGATTCCAACGCATTCACTCTGGACATGTCGGGTTTCTTTTCATAATTATGTGCATGGAAATAATAGCGGAACCCTAACAGAAGGTCGCACTCGACCGATATGCCTCCGTTGTTGGAATAATAAGCCTCAACACCGTTGAACATCAATTCGGTAAACAGGCCACAACGCTCACTGATGCTATACCCCCAATTGGCGCCAATATTCACACCCGGACGGACAAACCATTTATTCATGTGCAGGAAACTATAACACCCGACACCGGCAGAAAGCGACAGTGAGAAGCGATTCGTTGCATCGTAATCCCGACAAAGGGCCAAAGCATTGAACGTATAGTCTAACCCGGCCATGTAATAGGAATTGCAATATGTTCCGTCAGTTTTACGAATACCGGTCGACGCCACAATTCTCAAACCGGAATAATCGTTAAACCATGTACCGGAAGACAGACGGAAAACATACCCCATACCTTTATTCGTATTTCCCTGCCACATCCATTGGTTTCCCATGCCAAACGTAGCATACATATTTTGTTTCCAGAACGGTTTTTCAGTTGCGACATTCTCCTGAGCCATCAAAGCCGAACAACACAGTGCACCACCAATGAGACTCAATCCCATTTTTTTAAACATACTCATAACTCTTGTAAAATCACTTATTTCCTTACCTACAATAAGGAATGAATTGTCAAATTAAATACCTAGGCAAAGGTATAAAAAAATTTAAATTGTGTATTCTTATTTCGATTCTTTCTTCATTTCGAGCAGGGCTTGCGAAAGCTGGTCGGGACAGGAGGTGGGTTTATTGCCGCAGCGGATACCTTTGAGACGGGCCACGACATCATCGACCTTCATACCTTTTATCAAGGAGCAAATACCCTGCAAGTTACCATTGCATCCGCCGTAGAATTCCACATTCAGAATCCTGCCGTCTTCCACTTCTATATCAAATGCCTTACAGCATGTGCCATGTGTAAAATAGGTCTTTTTCATCTTTTCTATATCATTTATAAAAACATTTCCGGTTGACGCGGTGTACTGAAGTTGGCATGCAGCATGGCCGTGTAAGGGGTATCGAATATTCGGGCTTCGTTCGGACAAACTTTGACACAGGCACAGCATTTGATACATTTTGCCACGTCGGTCACAATCTTACCGTCGGCATCCTGACTAATAGCTGCCGTCGGACAGACGGGAATACATTCGCCACAGCCAAAACATTTTTCATTGCATACAGGCGCCTGAGGAGTTGACGGACCAACAATCCGATACGGACGGTTGCCCTTTATGAAGAACGGTTCAAAGCAATCCGGACGCTGCAATTTTTCCAGACACTTGCGCCCTAAATCCTTCGCCACATTCAAATCCGTTTCATCCGGCCGCCCTTCGGCTATCGGCATCCCCTTGCGGCTATAGCTGTGCTCTCCCACAAAAGCGGCGGCAGCAAACGGACGGAAACCGGCCTCAACTGCCAAATCATACAGTTCGACAAGGGCATCTTCGTAATCACGATTGCCATACACCACCACAAGCACCGCGGGACATCCGTCACCCTTTATGCGCTTCAGACGCTCCACTGCCAACGGAGCCACGCGACCTGCATAAACAGGAACGCCGATAACGGTCAGCCGGTCGGAAAGCACACGTTCTTTACCTTCTATCTCGAGAGTGAGGTCGACATATTCGCGCCGTGGGAAGCCAATGCCCGAACCTATTGCCTTCACTACTTTCCCCGTGGTATGAGTCGGAGAGAAGAACACCAGAGTTGTCGTATTTAAATCCATTGTCATATCTGTTTCTTTTTTGATTCTATTTTTAAGGCACCAGCTGTAACCCCAAATGGGCCACCAAACCTTCAAGGTTAGAGCGTGAAAATTTAGCCTTCCTCATTTTGTTGGACTGGGGATTGATGGTAAAATTCATTGCCGTCGAAAAATCCACCTCCGTCAAATCCGAATTGGAGAAAAAAGCTCTTTCCAAATCACAACACACGAAACTGCTGCCTTTCAGTTGCGCTTCCGCAAAATCGGCTTCCGTCAGCCTGCATCTCACAAACAGGGTTTTCTGCATCCTGACGTTCCGAAAGACGGAATAATCCAACTGGCATTCCTCAAAGCGATAACGGGAAAAAGAATTGGAATTGGAAAAGTCGCTGCCGGTCATCTTACAACCGATGAACACTGCATCGTGACATGCCTTCCCGGAAAATACGGACAACGACAAATTGCAGTTCCGGAACACGCAATGGCTCAAGGCCACTTTTCCCAACTGCAACTGATAGAAATTACAGTTTTCAAACACACAGTCGACATACTCGCCTTCCAATGTCCCTTGCAAGAATTACGTATTTTTATAATATGTCCACTTTTCTTCCGTTTCCATCCGTTACCGATTTTATATGCAAATGTACGCATTTACCCTACAACCCCAAACAACGCCGAAAAAAATATCTGTTCAAAAACACATTCGGAAATTTGCATGTTTTATGGTAATTTGCTATATTCGCTAGGTGATAAATTAGAAATACGATGAGTGGATTAAGCAAAATGCTAAATTTCATCTCTGATTTGAAAGCAAACAACAACAGAGATTGGTTTGCGGAAAACAAATTGACGTACGAAACTACCAGAAACGAATGTTATGCAGAAATTGAAACCTTATTGGACAGACTTTCCGCTACCGACAAAACACTAATCGGAGTTACGGCAAAAGACTGTACCTACAGAATCTATCGCGACATCCGGTTTTCCGCCGACAAATCGCCGTATAAAACCCACTTCGGCATTGTCATTGCTCAAAATGGGAAGAAATGCAAACAGGCAGCACGCTATCTCCATATCGAGCCAGGCGAATGCGCCCTCTACGGCGGAGTCTGGTTTCCCGAGCCACCGATATTGAAATTTCTCCGACGCAATATACTCGAGAACATTGAAGAATTTGAAGAAATCCTGAACCAACCGGAATTTAAGGCGGCATTCCCGACGCTGATAGGCGACGAACTGAAAACAATGCCGAAAGGTTTTCCCAAAGATTCACCCTACGGCTACGTCCTGCGGAAAAAGGAATTTATGGTGCGAAAATCCTACCCCGACAGCTTTTTTAAGCAAAAAAACTGGATGGATTTGCTGCTAGCCGACATGCAGCTCCTGCAGCCGTTCCTCGATTTCTTGAATTATGCGTTCGAAGAGTTGCACAATGGCGAATATTCTGCGCAGAATCTGAACGAAATCATGCACAGATTTTAGCGTGTTGAGCAGGTTTTCATTACACAGATTTTACGCTAATGTGCCAAACTTTAAATAGTTGTAAAAAGCCGACCGACACTTACCGGGCTCGGAATTTTACGCTACTTTTGCATTGACAAATTAATTAACAAACAGATATCAGCTATGGCAAAAATACAAGGTGCCGTTGTAGTGAACGAGGAAAGATGCAAAGGGTGCAGCCTGTGCGTGGTTGCCTGCCCTACCGACACACTGTCTCTACAACCCAACGAAGTAAACGATCGAGGTTACCACTACGCTTTTATGAAAAACCCGGAAGCCTGCATTGGCTGTGCAAGTTGCGCACTCGTTTGTCCCGACGCGTGCATTGAAGTTTATAAAGTGCGCGTAGATTAACGTTTAACATTTAAAGACATTGAGCAGTATGAAAGAAGAAATACGACTGATGAAAGGTAACGAAGCCCTGGCACACGCTGCCATTCGTTACGGTGCTGACGGATATTTCGGCTACCCGATCACTCCGCAATCGGAAGTGCTCGAAACCCTGATGGCAGAACAGCCCTGGGAGACTACGGGAATGGTAGTTCTCCAGGCAGAAAGTGAAGTAGCATCCATCAATATGGTATATGGCGGTGCAGCTGCCGGAAAAGTGGTGTTCACATCATCGTCAAGCCCCGGCATTAGCCTTATGCAGGAAGGCATTTCCTATTTGGCAGCGAGCGAACTGCCGGCATTGATTATCAACGTCATGCGTGGCGGCCCCGGCTTAGGAACTATCCAACCTTCACAAGCCGACTATTTCCAGGCCACAAAAGGCGGCGGTCACGGTGACTACCACCTCATCACGTTGGCTCCGTCATCCGTTCAGGAAATGTGCGACTTCGTGGGACTTGGTTGGGATTTGGCCTTCAAATACCGTACTCCGGCTATTATTCTTGCCGACGGTGTAGTAGGACAGATGATGGAAAAAGTGGTGCTTCCGCCACAACGCAAACGCCTTACTGACGAAGAAGTGCGCAAACGCTGCCCATGGGCTGTGACAGGACGTCACGGACGCAGCACCCGCAACGTAGTGACTTCACTGGAATTGGATTCCGACAAGATGGAAGTCAACAACGAACGCTTCCAGCGCACCTATCGCCTGATTGAAGAAAACGAAGTGCGCTTCGAAGAAATATATACCGACGACTGCGACTATCTGATCGTGGCTTTCGGTTCCGTAGCACGTATCAGCCAGAAAGCCGTAGAAATGGCGCGCAAGGAAGGCCTCAAAATCGGTATTCTTCGCCCGATTACTCTCTGGCCGTTCCCGAAGGACGAAGTGAAACGCCTCGGACAGAAATCAAAGGGAGTGCTCGTCGTAGAAATGAACGCCGGACAAATGATTGAAGACGTGAAACTGGCTATTGGCGACAACATTCAGGTAGAACACTTCGGACGTCTCGGCGGTATCGTTCCGTCGCCTGACGAAATTCTGGAAGCCTTTAAGGCGAAATTCATCAACAAATAACGCTTCCGGGCCTATTGTTTCATTCAGTAAAAAAACATTCCACTATGGATATCAACGATATTATCAAACCTGAGAACCGGGTGTACAAGAAACCGGCGTTGCTCAACGACACCCACATGCACTACTGTCCGGGCTGCAGCCACGGAGTGGTACATAAAATCGTGGCAGAACTTATTGAAGAAATGGGATTACAAGACAGGACTGTTGGTGTTGCACCAGTAGGCTGTGCCGTGTTTGCCTACAATTATATCGACGTTGACTGGGTAGAAGCCGCTCACGGACGTGCTCCAGCCATCGCCACTGCACTCAGCCGCCTTAACCCGGGCAACCTGGTGTTCACCTACCAGGGCGACGGCGACTTGGCTGCCATCGGTACTTGCGAAACCATCCATGCAGCCAACCGCGGTGAAAACATCACCATCATTTTCATCAACAACGCCATCTACGGTATGACCGGCGGACAAATGGCTCCGACCACCCTGCTCGGCATGAAAACAGCCACAACTCCTTACGGACGCCGTGTCGACCTGAACGGATATCCGCTGAAAATTTCCAACCTGCTTGCTGAACTCGACGGTACCTGCTATGTGACACGCCAGAGCGTCCACACCGCAGCAGCTGTCCGCAAAGCCAAGGCTGCCATCAAAAAGGCATTCCAGAACACCCTCGACAAGAAAGGCACGTCGGTAGTAGAAATTGTCAGCACTTGCAACTCCGGCTGGAAACTTACTCCGGCTGAATCCAACAAATGGATGGCAGAACACATGTTTGAAAAATACCCAATGGGCGACTTAAAGAATGAGTAAGTTATGAAAGAAGAAATAGTAATAGCAGGTTTCGGCGGACAGGGCGTATTGTCGATGGGCAAAATTCTCGCCTATGCCGGATTGATGGAGGATAAGGAAGTGACCTGGATGCCGGCCTACGGTCCGGAACAGCGCGGAGGTACAGCCAACGTGACTGTCATCATCAGCGACGAACCGATCAGTTCGCCTATCCTCAACAAATACGACATCGTCATCGCACTCAACCAACAGAGCCTTGACAAGTTTGAAAGCAAGGTAAAACCGGGTGGCATTCTGATTTACGACAACTACGGAATTCACCGCAATCCGGAAAGAACCGACATTCAAATCTACAGCATCAACGCTATGGAGGCCACCATTGAGCTCAACAACTCAAAAGCCTACAACATGGTTGTGCTCGGCGCAATGTTGAAAATCCGTCCCGTTGTCACAATGGACAGCGTCATCGCAGGCTTGAAGAAATCCCTGCCCGAACGCCACCACCACCTGATTCCAATGAACGAACAGGCCATCCAAAAAGGCATGTCGCTCATCCAGAAATAAGACGATTTTTCAGCGAAACGCTTTACAACCATAAAAGAGTCCTATTATCACCTCAAACGAAGGATAATAGGACTCTTTTTATCTTTATGATTATGGCAAACTCGGCCATAAATTTAAAGGTCAAAAATAATGGGGCTATACAACTTTCGCAATATAGTCCCATTACTTTCTTATTTGCCGGTTACACTATCTCACCTGGATCTTATAACTTTGATTGTTGACTCTGACAATGTATAAACCCGACTCCAGTCGAATCTCTTTATCAGAAACTACCATATCATCATAAATGCTCATACCGTCAATCTTGTATATCTGCACCCGACTATTTGCAGCATTCTTTATAACTACCGCCTGATCCTTGGCGTAAACAATAATATTGTCTAATTCCATATCATTTAAGCCTGACATAGCGATGTCAACTGTATTCGAGAATCCGGATTCACCTTTGTCGAATACGGCTGTCACATTATATCTGTACTGTTGTCCTTTCTCAACTTCCGTATCAACAAAACTTTCCGTCGACAACAATGATTTGTAAAGCGTTTCGTTACGATACAGATTATAGCCTAACAATTCAAGAGTTTCATCAGGAGCTGCTGCTGCAACAAACTCAATATCATCAATCAGTAATCCGATTTTTGCAGAAGACATACAATGGATAGCCACATACTTGGCATCATCCGGTAACGTGAATTCATACTTATTATATCCGTTTTCAGGATCCTGTTCAAATCCATCCGGAACTATGGTGTGACTACCTTCCAGAACGACAAAATCTGTTATTTCTGTTCCGGTTGTCGAATATACAATTTCAAACACATCTTCACCATTCATTCCAAACATATAAGGAATAGAACGGGCCCAGAATGTCAACGTCTTGGAACCACTGCGGATTTCCGGCAATATCAAATAATCGTCATTTGTTCCTTGAACAGTATTCCAACAAGCAAACAATTGTTTTCCTGAATGAGCTGTCAGTCCATAAATGGACAACTGTTGTGTCAAATCCTCCGAATCTGTACTCATAACCTGGAAAGCCATTTTCTGTTCAACATTCGGATAATCTTCACACCAGTAATTAATACGTGTTGTGGTCAGTTCATCGGCATCATATACCGTGTATCCACCAATTGTGCCTCTACGGACGTCATCGCTAATACCGCCGATAGTCCATTCATCATACGATTCAATATCGTCGACTGCCGCATCCGGCATACATTGTAATGCCGGCTTACTCCACGACAGACTTACGGCTGATTCACTTTCTTCACCAATCAAATCATCAACCACTGGATATTTAGGTTGTGATACAGGGACTGAAAGGGATTTTTCATTATTATCAACAAGCTGATCAGATGAATATTCAATTTTTGCAGTCAAGGCAAACTCTTTCAAATTTACTGGAGCTGAAAGGTCAAAATCAAAAGTTTTATACGTATTCGGTTCCATTTCATCACCTTGCTGCTCCGCAATCTTATTGTTGCTGGCATCGTATATACAAACTGTATAGTCATCGGCTAAAGCCATACCATCATTGTATACCACCACTGAATATTTAGCCGGTTGTGCTCCAATCACGGATTCTGGTCCAACAAAAGAATCCATCACCAAATCATAATTCACGCCATTGACAATCCGCAAATTATCAACTTGGACATTTTCAGCGCCCCAATCAGATACAGAACCTAAAATTCCTAACTGCACGAATTCAGCATTTTTATATTCTTCAAGATTAACCACATGACTTACCCATGCCAAACCATCTTCGCTATCAATTTTTTCCAAGGTCTGCCAGGTTGTACCCAAATCAGTGCTAATCTGAAGTTCAACGACCGACAGGCCATCAGGATTACATACCCAAACTTTCAGTACAGGCATGTCAAGCGATGACAAACTGATTTTTGGAGAAACAAGCCTTGCCGTTCCAGGTCCGCTAAACGAAATCCAACCATCATCGTCATCTTGTGCACCCAATGTTGTCACATAACTTGCCTGTGTAGCTGTCCATGAAGCATAATCACCTTCAATATTAGCGACAATCCAAGGATTTATCGCCGGCTCACCCGACGGCCAAGACTCTGCAAACGGAGCTTCGTATGGCTCACCGAAAAGGATGGAATTCGTATTAGTGGCATCACCCTCACCAGCAATACTTTCCGCACTGATGGCATAACTCAACAATACTTGTTCACCGTCAGCCGTCATTGTTTCATCCGTAAACGTCAAACCTTTTACCCCCGTAGCTACGACGGTTTCTTGTGGTTGAATTCTCGATATGCGATAGGTAAGATTTTCCACATCGATAAAACCACCGTTGACACCTGTCGTCGGTGCAACCCATGAGAGAACAGCTTTCCCTTCTTTCTGGGTAACAACAGGACTCTGCACTACTGACGGCACATCAACGCCGACATAAGTTGTGCATTCGGCTTCATAGCCTTTACCCGCTTCATTATAAAAAATTACAGTATACGTATTAAAGCCGTTTACGGCATCTTCATCTGTTGCACTGACGCGTTCTCCGACCGACGGATTTTCGATTGTAGCCACCAGCTTTTCAGAAGTACTGTTCCAAACCTCAGCTTTCGTTAATGTGCTAAGACTTTCACCGTTTGCCCGTTTATCAGGAGCTATGGCGGTAATTGTTGCACTGAGAACGCCATTCTCTGCTGCCGTTGCAGCCAATTCCGTTCCGGCAGCAGGAGCAAGCGAATTTACCGGGTCAACTACCTCCAACGAATAGAGATAAAGTGTACCCATATATTTTTCACTAATACCGTGAAGACCGATATAATAAATGCCATCCGATTCAGGCGACAATATCGTCGAGAACGACTCTTCTTTTCCCGTCGTAAATTCCACCGGTTCAAGTACGACTCCGGTCATAGCCTCTACCGTAGGAGCAGTTCCATATTTCACTTCCAAACGTTCAGGATAGAAAGTACTGCTTGAGCGACCCCTGACAATGACCGAATACTGATAGCCTGCCTTTAAATGTATTGGTGGAGCTATGATCCAGTCGTCGGCATCATTCGTTCGGCTATAGTTCAACTGAACGCCATTGACTGTCGCGGTCCATTCCTTATCATCATTGTTGGCATTTATCACCGTACACAAGTCAAGGCTTTCCATCGTCTTGAAATCATGAATATAGGGAGGCTCCATATAAGAACCCAACAGCATTTCAACCGACATCGCAGGAATACTGTTACGGACACCATCAGAAGCTGTTACGGAATAGCTGTAATAATCCATCAAATTCGGTAATTCAGCATCAACTACCGACAAATCCGTTATTTTATCCGCAACGACCTTATTATCAGGAAGGCGCATGACTGTATACGTCAATGAAGACAAATCTACATATCCGCCATTAGCGCCAGTTGTCACAGCATCCCAGGATATTTTAATTCCATTTTCCTCTTTTTCCGTCTTAACATTTTCGACAGAAGCCGGAGTATCAGTTCCAACATAAAATTGAGTTCGGCTTTCAGGACCTATACCTGCTGTATTCGCTACGGAAATAGTAAGCACATGTTCACCTTCTGTCAAAGTCAAAGGCACAGTCACCGATTCTCCGACGGAACCTGCTCCAGAAGCCACCTCCTCATTATCCACGTTTACGGTATATTCAACTTCACCCGTCAAATCAACCCCGCCAACGGTCAGAGTCGGCAATTTAAACGACACAGCTCCGGACAGACTATTTTGAACAAAATCGATTTTTACATCCGTAACCATTCCGGGGCCCGACAAATCTGCATTCGGGCTTAAAGAGTAAAGTCCAACAAATTCTTCCAAATTATTGAAAGCGCCTATCAAAGTAGCCTTACCCGTATTTACATCCACCTGATAAATTCCAGAAGAGTCCTCGTTGCAGGCGGCCCAATACAATTCTTTTGTAGTAAAATCAAAACATCCGCTCTGGGTATACAAGGGTTTGAAACCTGTTTCACCTATCAAAACACAAGAGCCATCCGCTGTATTGAATTTATAAAGTTCTCCTTCCGACGAAATTCCATAGATTTCACCGGTAGAATTTGCGGCAATCACGACAAAGCCAAGAGGGTATCCATCACTTCCGGTCAAGGTTAAATCGGCAAGTGTATTAACCTCGCCCGTTTCCAAATTCAATGTTCCCAAAACATACCCGTCGTTGCTTGTATTGTAGAATGCTCCATACACCTTACCATCTACGGGATTCCATGTCATATCCGTTGCTATGGTAGTTTTGGGAATTTCGATACGGCTAACTTCTTTCCAAGTGTCAATGTCATAACAAATTAATTCATTTTTCATAATAGAGCCGCTCCATTTCGAATAAGTAATACAATAGTAATACTTACTGTCAACAAGAGTAGCACCTCCATTGGCACCAATTGTTCCGCCATCAGGAACATAAACTTCAACTGCCTCAGGATTAGAAACGACATCAAATTGGTATACACCCATTGGAGCATCCATTTCGCTCCAATCTTGTGAATAAATTAAATTTCCATAAAGCGTAACCGAATTTTGCGACGTTGAAACTTCAGAACGAACCTTTTGCTGCCGATTTTGGGGCAAAATCTCGTGAGTTCCAGTCAATTTTCGTGGCACAATCGCTTCTGCCAGTAGCAAAAGCGGGCTGCATAGCATTAGCAAAGTAAAACAAAACGATAGACTCTTTTTCATGATATAAATAAGTTTATAATTATGTATGCAAATATACAAATTTAAACAAAAAAGCAACCAAATATTATGAATTTAACATAAAATTGGCTGCTTTTTATTCATTTCATCACATATCAGTCAAGTTCAAATTAACCGACATGTGATATATAGCATATTGTCCCTTCTACTTCGAGAAGCGGAGGCCGAGGCATACGTTTTCGTAGCTTTCCAGCAATTTGACGGCGGTATTGATGGTTTCAAGGTCGGCGGTATTCGAAACGAGCTTCAACACTTCAAGAAGCTTTTTCACATCGACGCTCAAAGCCATCGAATTACTCGTTTTTTGCACATAGGTGGTAAACGAAGTCAATTTTCCAAGTTTCAGCTGTTCGTTCTGTGTGAGCGACAACGTGAATGTGCCATCCTCGTTCTTTGTCATACGGCCTTTGATAGTCTTGCCCTTTACGTTCAGCGTATAGTTGCCGGAAGCATCGAATGTGACAGTCGTACCTTCCAGTCCCAATTTTTCGTAGTAGGGTTTCAGTTTGTCTTCAGCCAGACTGGCTACGGCAGAGCCGCCTGCCTGCTCCAAAGCATCGTCGGAGCGGAGCACTACTGCCGGTCCTGTAGCTTTCCATGTTCCTTCCAACGCGCTGAGTTCTATATCACCATTTCCCGTTACAGCGCTTACCAAGTCGCCTAATCCTTTGTTCCCAAACAGGTCTTTCAGAGAATCGGCCTGCACGGTATTCGCACCGGCCAACACCGCTACAACCGCAAACACAATAAGTTTTAATTTCTTCATTGTCTTATCCTTTTAATTTGTTCAACAAGTCCTACAGCTTCCATTCCTCACTTTCGAGTGGCGGAATGAATGCTGATGTACCACATTTTCCATAAATAACAGGCAACGGCTACATACAAGCGCTGCAACAATCAGGCGCTTGCCGGCAACGCCGCGCCGTCCCCTATTTCCCACAAAGATAACTTATTCCACTGGAAAAAGCAAAAGTATAGGCAACCATGTGAGACAGAATATGGAACAAAGGCTTCATTCTCTCGGCTGACATCTGCTTTTCATAGACCAGACAATGCAACTGTAAAAAAAGCTTGCATTATCTTTGCACAAGACAGGCTACGCCTCGGCAGAAAAAATCGAGCAAGCTCTTTTTTCTTCTCTCGGCTTGCACTATCTTTGCAAAATGATTTTTTGCCGAAGTGGCGAAAATTGACTTTTTGAAATAATAAGCGTAAAAACATATTACTTATGAACGAGTTAGCTACCAAGTACAACCCTGAAGAGGTTGAAGGAAAATGGTACGAATACTGGCTTCGTCACGAACTTTTCAAGTCAGTACCCGACAAACGTGAACCTTACACTATCGTCATTCCGCCGCCCAACGTGACCGGCGTTCTGCATATGGGACATATGCTCAACAATACGATTCAGGACATTCTTATCCGCCGTGCCCGCATGAAAGGCAAAAATGCGCTGTGGGTGCCGGGCACCGACCATGCGTCTATCGCTACGGAAGCAAAGGTGGTGGCTCGTTTGGCCCAAAAGGGTATCAAGAAAACCGACCTTACGCGCGACGAATTTTTGAAATACGCCTGGGAATGGAAGGAAGAACACGGTGGCATCATTCTCGAACAGCTGAAAAAGCTGGGAGCTTCCTGCGACTGGAGCCGCACGGCATTCACCATGGACGAAATTCGCTCGAAAAGCGTTATCCACGTGTTTGTCGATTTGTATAACAAAGGACTCATCTACCGCGGTGTCCGCATGGTGAACTGGGATCCGGCTGCGCTCACTGCCCTGAGCGACGAGGAAGTGGTCTACAAGGAAGAACACGGCAAGCTCTACTATCTCCGCTATAAAGTGGTGGGCGAAGACAACTACGCCATCGTTGCCACTACCCGTCCGGAAACCATCATGGGCGATACGGCCATGTGTATCAACCCGAACGACCCGAAAAATGCCCACCTGAAGGGCAAAAAGGTGATCGTTCCGCTCGTTGGCCGCGAAATTCCGGTTATCGAGGACGAATATGTTGACATCGAATTCGGTACAGGCTGCTTGAAAGTCACTCCGGCTCACGACATCAACGACTATATGCTCGGTGAGAAGCACAATCTTCCGAGCATCGACATCTTCAACGACAACGGTACGCTGAGCGAAGCTGCCGGCATGTATGTGGGCATGGACCGCTTCGAAGTGCGCAAGCAAATCGAAAAGGACCTTGAAGCTGCCGGACTGCTCGAAAAAACGGAAGCCTACACCAACAAGGTGGGACACTCCGAACGCACCGACGCCGTCATCGAACCGAAGCTCTCCATGCAATGGTTCCTCAAGATGGACAAAATCACCATTCCGGCCCTCAACGCCGTTATGGACGACCATATCAAGTTCCACCCGGCCAAGTTCAAGAACACTTACCGCCACTGGATGACCAACATCAAGGACTGGTGTATCTCCCGTCAGCTCTGGTGGGGACACCGTATTCCGGCCTACTATCTCCCGAAAGGCGGATATGTTGTGGCTGAAACTGCCGAAGAGGCCTTGAAGCTCGCACAGGAAAAGACGGGCGACAGCAGCCTCACGCTGGCCGACCTCCGTCAGGAAGACGACTGCCTCGACACATGGTTCTCCTCCTGGTTGTGGCCTATCTCGCTGTTCAACGGTATTCTCGATCCGAACAACGAGGAAATCAAATACTACTACCCGACTTCCGACCTCGTAACCGGTCCGGACATCATCTTCTTCTGGGTAGCCCGCATGATTATCGCCGGATATGAATACATGCACGAAATGCCGTTCCGCAACGTGTACTTCACCGGTATCGTGCGCGACAAGCTCGGCCGCAAGATGTCGAAGTCGCTCGGCAACTCGCCCGACCCTTTGAAACTCATCGAAAAATACGGAGCCGACGGCGTACGTATGGGCTTGATGCTCGCCGCTCCTGCCGGCAACGACATTCTTTACGATGACTCGCTGTGCGAACAGGGCCGCAACTTCAACAACAAGATTTGGAATGCCTTCCGTCTCGTGAAAGGTTGGAATGTTGCCGACAGCGAACAGCCTGAATATGCAAAAATCGCCGTTAAGTGGTTCGACGCCGTGCTCAACAAGACCTTGGCCGAAGTCGACGACCTCTTCGACAAGTTCCGTTTGTCGGAAGCCTTGATGGCCGTATACAAGCTGTTCTGGGACGAATTCTCCTCCTGGTACCTCGAAATGGTGAAACCGGCCTACGGACAACCGATCGACCGCGCTACCTATGAAGCTACGCTCGGATTCTTCGACACCCTGCTCCGTCTGCTCCACCCGTTCATGCCGTTCATCACGGAAGAACTCTGGCAGCACATTGCCGAACGCAAGGACGGCGAAAGCATCATGACCGCCCAGCTGCCTAAAGCTGCCGCAGTCGACGAAGCTACTATCGCCGCTGTCAACACGGCGAAGGAAATCATCGCCGGCGTGCGTACAGTCCGCTTGCAGAAGAACATCCCGAACAAGGAAGCCCTCGAACTGCAACAGGTCGCTACAACCGAAGTTCCGGTATTGCCGATTGTAATGAAGCTCGCCAACCTTTCAGCCGTCAACAACGTAACTGAAAAGGACGCTACAGCCGCAGCATTCCTCGTTGGCACGACGGAATACGCCGTACCTCTCGGCAACAACATCAACGTGGAAGAAGAGTTGAAGAAACTCGAAGCCGACCTCAAGTACAACGAAGGATTCCTCCAGAGCGTACTGAAGAAGTTGAGCAACGAAAAATTCGTCAACAACGCTCCTGCAAAAGTTATCGAAATGGAACGCAAGAAGCAGTCCGATGCCGAAGCGAAAATCGCTACCCTCAAGGAAAGCATCGCCGCTTTGAAGAATATGTAATCCCAACCGCGATTACAATCCCACCGCACCCCCTTCCCCACCGGGACGGGGGTGTTTTATTTTTCTCACGGAATTGCTGTTGTCGCTTTTCCTGCTGCATTTTACGACCCTATAATTTGGATTTTGTCCTACAATGTATTACTTTTGCGATACAATGTAATACACAAATACGATATGGAAGCAATAACAAGAAAACAGACATCATTCCGCTTGCGCGAAGATTTGCTAAAAGTCTTACAGGAAGAAGCAAGAAAAGCCAACAGAAGTCTGAACAACTTCGTAGAAAGCACGCTTATGGATGCCATGTATTCACAGCCCAACGATGAAACCATTGCAGCCATAAAAGAAGCACGTACGGCAACCCATAAAAAGACCTTTGACAGCGTAGAAAGCTTAATGGAGGAATTGAAAAAGTGAAAAAGAAGCTACACCCGACAAGCCAATTCAAAAAAGACTTCAAACGGATTGCCAAAAATCCGAAAAAGGTGGCAGCTTTTGAAAAGATAGCCAACTTGCTTATCAACGATCTGCCAATCCCGGCAGAATATAAGCCTCACATGCTCAAAGGAGATTACAAAGACTGTATGGAGTGCCACATGGAAGGCGATTTTCTCCTGATATGGATTGACGGCGACATCATTGACCTGATCAGAATCGGAAGCCATTCCGAATTATTCAAGAAATACTAATAGGGATATTTGTTGCATTTTGTCCTCAAAATCTTGTATCTTCAAATAACAGAAACCATATCATAACACTCTAAAAATCAACAAGCAGCTACTACATATTTGCAATTCATGAATCGCGAATGTCAACCATATACCCTACATTTATTTAGCTCTCTGAACAAAAGTTTTACATTAGCTGGTTGGCCTGATTTATCGGTTTTGCCGATGGATTTCATCGAAATTAAGCGTTTTTCGGATAGATGGCGTTTCGGGGCGATGCTGTAATTTTGCCGTTGGAAAACGATAAACGACGATGGATATGAAACAAAAGAATAGCACCCCAACAGCGAAACGCAACCGACGGATACGGCTCTGTATGTTTGTTTCCGGGCTGTCGGTATTTGCTCAGCTCTACCTGTTCCAGCCGCTGCTGCCGGAACTGTGCCAATTCTTCGGCGTGGAAATGGCGGCAAGCAGTCTTGCAGTGTCGCTGTCGACCATCGGCATGGCTGCCGGCCTGCTGTTCTTTGCCTTTACCGCAGACTCGATTGCCCGCGAACGGCTGATGGGCATGGCGCTCATCGCCTCGTCGCTGCTGACACTGGCAACGGCCTTCGCCGTAAGTTTTCCGCTGCTGCTCGCGCTCAGCTTCCTGAAAGGCGCCACGCTTGCCGGAGTGAGTGCCGTAGCGTTAGCCTATCTGACAGAAGAAATCGACAAGACGGTCATCGGTGCCGCCATCAGCCTCTACCTGAGCGGCAACACCATCGGAGGCATGTCGGGACGCGTGGCAGGTACACTTATTGCTGGATGGCATGGCCGCCGTGGGCATCGGCATCACCAGTCTGCTACTCGGCGTGCTGTTCTTCCGGCTGATACCCCGCTCAACGAATTTCCGTCCTGTGCAGGTCAGCTTCCGTACGAAAAGCCGACAGATGCACCGTTTGCTCTCGCAACACACGTTTCTGAGCATGTTTCTGATAGCCACGCTCATTATGGGCACCTTCGTGAGCGTGTACAACTATATTTCCTTTATTCTCAGCTCTCCGGCCTTCCATCTGCCCCATCATCTCATTGCCATGGTGTTTCTGATGTACACCACCGGCGTGGCAGGCTCGTTCGTGGCCGGAAACCTGTCGGACCGACATGCCCCGGAAAAACTGCTGCAAGGCTTTCTGCTGCTGATGGGCGCAGGACTGCTGATGCTTTTCCACCTTCGCCTGTGGAGCATTGTCGGCGGACTGGGCGTATTCACTTTCGCCTTTTTCGCCGCCCACACCGTGGCCAGCCGCATCGTGTCGGTCAACGCTTCGGAAGCCAAAAGCAGCGCAACGAGCCTCTACTGGCTGTTCTACTACGCCGGTTCGGGAATCGTAGGCACGCTGACGGGGCTGGTGCTCTCCCGCTTTGACTGGAATGTGTTTCTCGCGGTTCTGCTTGGGCTGACAGCCCTTGCGTTCGCCACCTCCGCCGCCCACAGCCCGGCGCTGCATGCCGTTGCCGCACGCCTCCGTCTTCATCACCGCTAAAACGAATCAATAACAATAAAAACTATTTTGACTATGAAACGAACAACCCTACTGGCCCTTGCCACACTTCCGCTGCTGGCACAGGCACAACTGCCGACAACCGTCGTTGACAGCAATATCCGCTATTGCGAAAGCACGCTGCCCTATCGCGACGGCGTACTGATTGCCAACTTCGGAACGGAACAGCTCAATCCGCTCAACTCGGAAGGTAAAGGCTACATCCTGTATTTCGACGGAAAAACAACGAAAACCGTCATTCCCGCCGATGGCCATCTGAATGCTCCGAAGGGAATGTATCTCGACGGCGACGATTTCCTCTTCATTGCCGACGTAAACAAAGTGGTGGTTTACGACCTCAACGCGCCGACACAACCGCAGACTCTCCAAATGCCGGAAGGCGACCTGTTTGTCAACGATATGGCAGG
>URMA01000042.1 GCA_900548875.1 uncultured Porphyromonadaceae bacterium
GGAAAAAGGGGATTTAGAATTATTATATTTTCAAAATGCTGTTGCGGAGAATTCCGTAGCAGCATTTTTTATGGTTGATTCATAAACTTGGTTATTAGACAGCCCACCATTATTTCGTCTGATTGTGAGTACATGTGCGGGCGTTCGGGTGCAGGCTTTCTGCCTTGTATTTTTCCTCAATGCGGTCAGTTGCATCAGCGACAAACGCAGAAAGCAATCAGCCGGACATCCGCACGAAACCCGTCATAAAATCTTATGACAGATTGGGACATAAAAAAAGTTGCTCCAATCACTTGGAACAACCCTAAAATCATTACAATTCCTCGAAATAAAAGAGACTTACGGACTTATTTGTAAGCCTCAGCTGTGGTGGTAAAATACCACTTAACAGCTCTCAAAACAATCTTTTTCATAATTAAAAACCTTAAAAACCTAAAATTAATACCTATGAAAGCGTTTACTAAACCAATCTTTTGTATTGCAAAGGTAATACGAGATTTTATATCCTCCAATAGTTTGTGCTATAAAAATGTGTTATATAACATGATTTTAACTATTCTGTGTTAAATTAACAAATTTGTGTAGGCGCGATTTGTTGTGGTTATATTTGTATCTGTTTGTATTACAATTGAATATGCGACGGTGGATTCGGACGTACCTGGGGTACGTCCCTACGGGATTGTGCGGCAATATTTGCTTTCTTTTGTTTGAGATGGGGTGGGAAACGGATTGACAAGCAAGAAAAATTTGTTCTTTTGTACTTCTGTCAAATATGAACCTTTCAGTATCTTTAAATAAGATAGTATGCGTCTCAGCATAAAAACTCAAACAAGTTTGGTTTTCTGCATTCGACTTTCGCTATCTTTGCATAAGATGTAATGTCGCATCGGTTTAAGACGAAAAAGAATGGAGTGGATTAACAGTATAATAGCCTCGGTCAACGATGTACTTTGGTCGTATGTGCTGACGGTGATGCTTATCGGCTGTGCCTTGTGGTTTACGGTCAGAGGGCGGTTTTTGCAGTTTAGAATGGTGAAGGAGATGGTGCGGCTGCTGGGCGACAGCAAGCCTAAGTCGGATGACGGTGTAAAGCATATCTCTTCGTTTCAGGCATTTGCCGTGTCGATTGCCAGCCGTGTCGGTACGGGCAATCTGGCCGGTGTAGCGACCGCCATTGCCATCGGAGGTCCGGGCGCGGTGTTCTGGATGTGGCTCATCGCCCTGCTTGGCTCGTCGAGCGCATTTGTGGAATCGACGTTGGCACAGCTCTACAAGACCCGAGGCGAAAAGTCGTTTGTCGGCGGACCGGCCTATTATATGCAGCAGGGGTTGGGCAAACGCTGGATGGGAATCCTCTTTGCCGTGCTTATTTCCATTACTTTCGGATTTGCATTCAATTCCGTACAGAGCAACACGATTTGTGCCGCGTGGGAAAATTCCTTCGGCATCGATCCCTTCTGGATGGGCGTGGGGCTGACGGTGGTGACGCTTTGCATTATTTTCGGCGGTGTTCACCGCATTGCCAATGTCAGCGGCGTGATTGTGCCCGTGATGGCAATCGGCTATATTCTGTTGGCTCTTTTCGTTGTTCTTTCCAATATTCAGCATATTCCTTCGTTGATTGCCACCATCGTGGGCAACGCTTTCGGCTGGGAACAGGCGTTTGGCGGGGGCGTGGCGGCTGCATTGGTGCAGGGCATGAAGCGCGGACTGTTCAGCAACGAGGCCGGTATGGGTTCCGCTCCGAACGTGGCGGCTACCGCTCATGTGAGTCACCCTGTGAAACAGGGTTTGATTCAGGCGCTCGGCGTGTTTACCGATACGCTGATAATCTGTACCTGTACGGCATTTATCATTCTGCTTAGTGATACGGCCATCGCTTCGAACGCCAACGGCATTCAGCTTACGCAGTCGGCTCTGGAGAGCGAAGTGGGGCGCGTGGGCAATGTGTTTGTGGCTGTTGCCATTATGCTTTTTGCCTTCAGCAGCATTATCGGCAACTACTATTATGGCGAAGCCAATATCCAGTTTATGACCAAAAGCCGCACGGTGCTCGTTGTCTACCGTCTGCTGGTGGCGGCAATGGTGATGTGCGGTGCACTGATGACGCTCGACCTTGCCTGGGGATTTGCCGACGTGACGATGGCGCTGATGACTATCTGCAACCTTGTGGCGATTGTCTTGTTGTCCCGTCAGGCGTTCCTGCTGCTCGAAAACTACCGCCGTCAGAAGCGCAGCGGCGTGAAGGACCCCGTGTACCGTGACGGCGACATTCCCGAACTTCGTGGCAAAGGCGACTGCTGGAAATAGCCGCGATGCGTTTCCTGCACGGCGAAATCGCTTCTGTTCGGAAAATCTTTTCTAACTTTGCACCCGGTAAAACCCAAATCGGTCTAAACTCTAACGGCTGATTGGGGGTAAAAAGATGTAAGGTTTTATGTGGATTGTACTTGCTTTTCTTTCGGCGGCGCTGCTGGGCTGCTACGATGTATGCAAAAAAACGTCGTTGCGCGACAATGCCGTTATTCCGGTGCTTTTTCTCAACACCGTTTTTTGCAGTTTGATATTTCTTCCGTTTATTGTCGGTTCGGCTGCGGGGTGGATTGACTCCTCGTCGCAACTTTATGTTCCGGCGTGCGGCTGGCACGAACACTGCTATATCATGCTCAAGGCGGTTATCGTGTTGTCGTCGTGGATATTGGGCTATTTTGCCATCAAGCATTTGCCGCTGACCATTGTCGGACCAATCAATGCCACGAGGCCGGTGATGACACTCGTCGGCGCACTTCTTATTTTTGGCGAAGAGCTCAACCTGTGGCAGTGGGCGGGTGTGCTGCTTGCCATTGCCTCGTTCTATCTGCTCAGCCGCAGCGGCAAGAAGGAAGGCATCCGCTTCTCCCATAACCGTTGGATATTTTTCCTTGTCGGAGCCGCTTTGCTCGGAGCTGCCAGCGGACTTTACGACAAATTTCTTGTCGCACCTGCCGAAAACGGCGGCATCGGCATTAACAAGATGGTGGTACAGAGTTGGTATAACGTTTATCAGTGTCTGATTATGGCGGTGATTCTCATTCTGCTCTGGTATCCCAAACGCCATACTACCACGCCTTTCCGCTGGAAATGGGCCATCGTGCTGATCAGCGTATTCCTTTCGCTGGCCGACTTTGCCTATTTCTACGCCTTGTCCTATCCCGACGCCATGATTTCGATTGTGTCGATGGTGCGTCGCGGCAGTGTCATCGTCTCCTTCCTGTTCGGCGCGATGCTTTTCCGCGAAAAGAATCTCCACGCGAAGGCCCTCGACCTTCTGCTCGTATTGCTCGGTATGGTGTGCCTTTGGATTGGTACGCACTAAACAAGGAGAAAGGTTTGGAATTTTGGCGGAAACCCACTAACTTTATCCGTTCGTTTTTGAACTACAGTTTATAGACAACATAAATAGCTATGGAAAAGAAAGATGTACCCGTACTGCTTCTGACAGGATATCTGGGAAGCGGTAAGACAACTTTGGTAAACCATATTCTGACAAACCGTAAAGGTATTCGTTTTGCGGTGATTGTCAACGACTTGGGTGAGGTGAATATCGACGCCTCTCTGATTCAGAAGGGCGGCGTTGTCGACCAGAAGGACGACAGCCTGGTGGCATTGCAGAACGGCTGTATCTGCTGCACGCTGAAAACTGACCTGATTGACCAGATTTTTGAACTGATGAAGTCGGAGAAGTTCGACTATATCGTAATAGAGGCGAGCGGTATCTGCGAGCCGGAACCTATTGCACAGACCGTATGTTCTATCCCTACATTCGGCGAAGCCTACCGCAAATACGGCATCTGCCGTCTGGACTGCATCGTGACCGTAGTCGATGCTCTGCGTTTCCAGAGTGAATTTGCCTGCGGCGACAGCCTGACGAAAGCCGACATTGCCGAGGACGATATCGAAAACCTGATTATCCAACAGGTGGAATTCTGCAACAAGATTCTCTTGAACAAGGCTTCAGAGGTGACACCGGAAGAACTGGGCCGTATCCGTCAGATTATCAAGACTATTCAGCCGGGTGCGGAAATTATCGAGTGCGACTACGCAAACATTGACCTCGACCAGATTCTCAATACCCGCATGTTTGATTTTGAGAAGGTTGCCACTTCGGCAGGTTGGATTCGCGGCATAGAAGGACCTGTGGAAGAGGAAGAACATCACCATCATCATGACCATGAAGATGAGCACGAACATCATCACGACCACCATGACCACGAATGCGGACACCATCATCACCACCACGACGAAGGTGAAGCGGAGGAGTACGGTATCAGCACGTTTGTCTACTACCGCCGTCGTGCTTTCGACATCAACAAGTTTGACTATTTCGTGGCAAAACATTGGCCGAAGAGCGTTATCCGCGCGAAAGGCGTATGCTATTTCTCCGACAATCGCGACATGTCGTATCTGTTCGAACAGGCCGGCAAGCAGAAGTCCATTAAAGAAGCCGGACTATGGTATGCTACGGCTCCGGCCGATGAACTTGCCGAACTGATGAAGCAGGAACCGGGGCTGATGCGCGACTGGGATCCGGAGTATGGCGACCGTATGCAGAAAATCGTATTTATCGGTCAGAAAATGGACAAGGAGCAGATTATAAAACTGCTCGACGACTGTCTGGAATAGAGGAACGATGAAGATATTGCAAATATCCGATACACATGGCTTGCATCGGCAGTTGGCAGATTTGCCGGCTGCCGATGTAATTGTTCATTGCGGTGACTTTACGGAGGCCGGAACGGAAGAGGAAGTGCTCGATTTTCTGAATTGGTTTGCCGAACTGCCGTATGCCCATAAGATTTTTGTGGCGGGCAATCATGACCTGTGCCTTTGGGATGCCGGCGGTATTGAGGATTTGCCCGAAGGAATGCATTTCTTGCAGGACTGCGGTTGCGAAATCGATGGCGTGCGCTTTTTCGGGTTGGGCTACAATCATCCCGAAACCCTCATTCCCGATGCAGTCGACGTGCTTGTCACTCACGAACCGCCTGTCATGATTCTTGACCGTTCAGCAGGCGTACATTGGGGAAATGCTTCCCTGCGCAGCCGAGTGTTCGAAATCAGCCCCCGTTATCATTTTTTCGGTCACGCTCACGAAAGCTACGGAATTCTCCACAAATCCGCCACAACCTTCTCCAACGCCTCCCTCCTCGACGATGCCCACCGCCTTGTCCACCTGCCCCGCCTGCTGGAACTGGAGTAGGAAGCGAAAATCTGATGATATAAAAACAGCATCTAAAACCATGCTCCGTTTTAGATGCTGTTGCGTTAAAATATTGGGTAGATGTTAGATGGAAACTTTGAAAGTCTCTTCTCCTACGCGGACAATGTAAATGCCTTTTGTTGGAACATTAATCGTTGTGTCAGAACCGCTGTATATGAGTTGACCGCTTGTGTTGTAAACTTCTATTGATGCGGCATCGCTTGCCCCTTTTATGATAACACTATCATTAGATGTGAGAACTATAATGTGCTTGTTTGTTGTTAATTCAGCAACACCAGCTTCTGGTTCAAACACTTCATTTATATTTTTAAATTTTCCCCAAAGTTCTGATGCTTTGTATGCTTCTAATGTGCCTTTCGGAATGTTTAATATAGCTTCAAGATATGTTATTCCTTGAAATACAGCATCACCACCTAATATGCTGCCTTGATGAGGTGGTTCAGTATTTAAAATATCGATAGTTTTCAAATTATTGCAGCCAATAAAGCATCTTTCTGCTATGTAACTGACAGAATTACCTAACGAAATGTGTTTTAGATTTGTGCAATCCTTGAAAGATCCTTCAATATAACCAATTGATTTTACGCTATTTGGTATTTCGATAGTTTCCAAGCTAATACAACCTTCAAAAGCATTTTGGTCAATAAGGGTGATGCCGTCTGCAATTTTCACTTCGGACAGATTTTTACATCCGTTGAAACAGTACATAGGAATTTCTCCAATACTACTTGGTATTTCGATGCGTATTATGTCACTTTTATAAAATGCCATAGTTCCTAAATATGTAACACTATTTGGTATTTCAACATATTTTAAAGAAGAATTGTAAAAAGCATCATTCCCAATATATGAAATAGTGCTAGGAATTTCCACAGAGGTTACATTTGAATTTTTAAATGCTTGATATTCAATCCTAGTAACAGTGAAATCCATGTTTGAGTATTTGACAGATGATGGAATAATAATATCACCAGAGTATTCATTATCTCCTGACGCTACTCCACAAGTTAAGTCGTCTAAAGATGTTATTGTGTAATATATTCCGTCAACTTCAAAATCGTAGGCAAATGTATTTATACAAACCGACAGCATTGCTGTCAGTATTATCAATTTTTGAATCAACTGTTTCATTTCGATTGTTTTTTTGACCATATATCCATTAAATGCTGTTTAATCTTGGGGTTGACAGAATTTGTCTCAATTTCAGAAAATTTCATCATACCGAAATCTGATAGTGTCTTAAGCTTTGCAATGAAGTTTCTGTTTTTACGTTCGCCAACATAATTTTCTGATTCGGCAAACATTGTCAAATGAATGTCTCCTAATGAAATTATAGCAAAAGAATCTTCCCAATTTTCATTAGAGATAAAAACCGTAAGAATGGTTTCTCCATTTTCATCAATCTGAAAAAACTTACAGCGGGAAAAATTATCCGCAAATTTGTTTTCACATTGTGTCATAAGATTATTTTGTTTTGTGTTCTTCAATCCCCTACAGAACGGTTTATATGCAAAAAGCGTGAGGACTGTATTTATGCTTATCCTAATAATCAGGCTTCTCGCATTGCCTCTCAAATACGGATAAGCAACAGCCACTCACGCTTGAGAGGTATATAGCATACCCTTTCGGGATAGTATATATCCGTAGCGTGAGCGTTGTTGCTACTACCCTTGATTTGAGATTCAAATTTTGCGAGAATTTGATTATTAAAGGTAAGTTTCAATAACGCTCTAAAAAATATGTCTGGTCAGGAAATCCCAACCGTTGCAAAAGTAATCAAAACAATTGAACAATAGCAAATAACTGCAACTATTTTTGCTAAAACATGTTGTAGCCTAATAATAAACAGTCTTTATCGAAACGGTTGTCTACCAAATATGCTATGTAAAATCCGTTAATGAAATATACCACCTCCTTGCATTTGTACCACCTGTGAGGTGGTATATTTGCATCAGCGGTTATTGTTTGGCGTTGACAATCCAACCACGTTTTTTGCCTTCCGGACGTGATATGTAGCCTTTTTGAGCAAGGTTGTCGATTTGCTTTTGGATGGCAGAACGACTTATGCCGAGGGTTGTGGCAATTGCTGTAAGGCTGGCGTTAGGATCTGACTGTAGGACATGCAGGATGCGTGAAGGCGTAGAGGTTGTAAAGTGAATAATTTCTCCTTCGTACCACCACATGCTTTCCGAATTGCCTGAAATAAATTCAAGCATGGAGGCTATGTCGGTTGCCATTGCCGTTTCCATGTATTTTGCAAAGGGGACGATTGCCTGTATTGATGCATGAGCTCCATCGGAAGGTATCGGGCCGACGGCTGTATCAGAAAGAGCCAACGCATTGAGATAGGCTTTCTTGTTTTTGCTTCGTATTACCAACATGGGCCATCCATGTCGTCGTAGAATGAAATTGACCATTAGTCGGGCTATGCGGCCGTTGCCGTCTTCAAACGGGTGGATACGGATATAGCGGTAGTGGAACAATGCTGCCAGTTGTATGGGAGACAGGTTCTTTTCTTCTGCGGCATTGTTGTACCAATTAACCAAATCGGTCATCAGTGATGGAGTTTCTTCCGGGGAAGCATATTCAAAGCGTTCGCCAGTCTGTGTGATGACAGAGTTTGGGCGTGTTTTGTAGCGTCCGGCATGCACAGTGTAGCTTGTCGTTTCTCCGCCGGGTAGCTTTCTATATACTTTGTAGTCTTCGCGTAGCATCACTTGATGAACTTGTCGGATGAAAGTTTCTGTTAGAGGATCGTCGGAATCGGCTTCCTGTTCAATCATATTCAGGCAGATATTGTGTGCTTTCATTTCTTCAAGATCTTTCATCTTGGCTGAACCGACAACTTCTCCAAGCAAGAGAAGCACCTCTGTTTGGCCATAAGTCAATGTGTTTCCCTCGATGTGGTTGCTGTTATAGTTGAAATCGAGCATGAATTTACGTTTCAGCCGTTTTTCGTTGTCGGCAGAAAGGGGTTGTGCATTAAGCCATTGGTGGTATGTCTTCTCAAGTTGTGTCATGTGATATGCTTTTTATTCAGGTCGTGCTGCCATCTACAAAGATATTAAATATACCACTTGTGAGCAAATATACCACCCGAAAAGTGGTATAAAAGAGGGAAAATATACCACCTTCTTGCGTTTGTACCACCTATGAGGTGGTATTTTTATTTTTTGAGGCGGAATTTGTGGGGGGAGGTGCCGAGGGAGCGGCTGAAGAATTTTCCGAAGGTCGACTGGTCGGAGAAGCCGAGCCGGTCGGCGATGGCTTTGATGTCCATGTCGGTGCTTTCGAGCAGGCGTTTGGCTTCGGCCATGAGCAGTTCGGAAATGTGGGCGTGGACGGTTCTGCCGCTTGTCCGCTTTACAATCCGCGACAGGTAGGTGGTGGATATGTTCAGCCGGTTGGCATAGAAGGCAATGTCGTGGTGCGATGAATAGTGTTCGTGGGCCATTTGCTTGAATTTTCGGAAAATTTCGTCGGAATGGCGCAGGCAAACGGTGGATTCCTCTTCATAGCTGTGGAGAGTTTCGGCAATTTGTAGCAGCAACAGGCTGCAAATGTGCCGCAGAATACCGGTTTTGTAGCACTGACAATTGTTCAGCTGTTCGTTGAAGAGCGCCACGGTGCTGTAGATGCTATGGGAATTTTCGGGCAAAAGCCGGAGTAGGGGCAGGCCGTTGCGTCCGATGTATTTTGCAAACTGCTGGTACATCAACATTCCGTCGGGAAGGCTGTCGAAATAGTTGGGAGCAATGTTGACGACGGTTGTTCTTGTGTCTTTGTGATTTGGACAGATATGTGCCGACATGCTCGGGGTGAGTATGACCAGGTGGTCGGTTCCGGCATCGGCGGTGCCGGACTCGGATGAAAATTCGATTGTTCCGTTTGTAACGAAAATCAGGTAGAAACCATTGTCGTAGAAGATGTCGCGGACGTTGTCGGATAGATGTCTGACGGTTATTTTGTCGCTGTTTATGCTGATTTCGGTCGAACTTTTCATCGGAAATTTCATTTTTTATGCAAAAATAAGGGTAGTTTCGTTTCTGACCAATATTAGTTGTAAATTTATGAAGGAAGATGGCAAAAATGGAGTCAACTTTGCATTTGGTTAAAAAATGAGTGAATATGAAAAAGAATATGTTGCGGCGTTATGCTCTGTTTTTGGTGTCATTGTTCGTAAATGCGTTTGGTATTGCGTTTATTACCAAGGCCATGTTGGGAACATCTCCGATAACGAGTGTCACGTATGTGTTGAGCATGTTTACGCCGTTGACAATCGGACAGTGGACAATTTTGCTGAACCTGCTGTTCGTCGTGCTGGAACTGCCGCTGATGACACGCGCAGAGTTGCGCAGTGACTTGCGGATGTATCTCCTTCAGATACCTATTTCGTTGTGTTTCGGTACGTTTATCGATGTGTCGATGAACTTGCTTTTCTGGTTGGATCCGGTGGTTTATGTGGTTCAGCTGGTGGTGCTGCTTATCGGCTGCGTGATTTTGGCCTTAGGTATCGCTCTTGAGGTGAAGGCCGATGCCGCCATGATGTCGGGCGAATATTTCGTGCAGGTCATTTCTCGCTTTTTCCGGAAAGAATTTGGATTTATGAAACTCGGGTTTGATGTAACGCTGGTATGTATCGCCTGCATTATGTCGCTGATTTTCTTGGATACGATAGAGGGCGTGCGCGAAGGAACGGTCGCTGCGGCATTGCTCGTCGGACCGATTGTGCATTTTGTCAGTCCGTATTACCGTTGCTTTGACAAGTGGATCGGAACGACCGCACAGGTGCCGGCTGTAGACGAGAAGGAAACACCGCATTTCGTTGTCACAATAGCACGCGGATACGGCAGTGGCGGACATGTGCTGGGTGAAATGTTGGCCAAGCGGTTGGGCGTGAAGCTCTACGACAAGGAGTTTCTTCATCTGGCAGCACAGCAGAGTGGCATCGATGAAACTTACATCAAGGCTCACGAGCAACAGTTGCCTTCCTATTGGCTGAAATTCATTCAGGGGCGGAGAAACGACACCTTGCTGGAGAAAAGCCTGTCGCCTGACGACGTACTGTTTGTGGCCGAGAGCAAGATTATCCGCGAACTTGTGGAAAAAGAGTCGTGTGTCATTGTCGGGCGTTGCGCTGATTTCGTCCTGCAGGGCTATCCCCAGATTATCCGGGTGTTCTGCTATTCCGATTTGGAAAGTGCCTGTGCCCGTTGCGTGTCGGAATACGGTTTGAATGCCGACGAAGCCGCCGGCGAGATAAAGCGTATCAACCGCAACCGCCGTACGCATTATGAATATTATACGGGGCAGAAATGGGAAGCTCCTGACCATTACGACCTGATGGTAAATACCGGTGTCGTGCCTGTTGAGAAGGTTTGCGACATGTTGGTGTCGCTGTGCAGCCGGTTTAAGGAAAAGACTGAAAAACAATAGGAGCGGCGGTATAGCCTCTTCTGTATGGGAAAATAAAACAAGGACAGCTTGCGGCGGCAGGCTGTCCTTGTTGTCTTGTTATAAATGGTTGTTTAATAGTAGCTTCCGTTAAGCTGCTGGTTGAAGCGTCGCTGGTTGGGGTCGTTCGGGTCGTCGAAGTTGTTGAATCCGCTTTCGTCCTCTTCTTCATCTTCGGTGGTCGGCTTCTGGACTTCTTCCCATTTCTTCCGTTCCGGCTTGTTCTTCTTGATGGCATCCGGTTTTTGCTTGTCGACAGGGGTTGCGTAGATATCCCATGTCTGTTCCACGTCCCAGTTCTTTTTCAGGTTGACACTGCCGGGGTAGTAGAAGGTTTCTTCCGGTTGGAGCCGGAGGGCGTAGTTGCCCGTGTCGTATTTTCCGTTGCCGTTGCGGTCGATGAACAGGCGGGCATAGTATTTTGCCGGAAGCAGGTTGAGGAACACCGCGCGGCCGTTTTTCACCGGCTCAATCAGTATCGGTTCGTCGGAGCTTGAAAGCAGTTCGACGCAGGCCAGCGTGTCCTTCGGCAGGCCTGTGATGTTGAACGTCAGGTTGCCGTATTCCTCAATTGCCCGAACGGAAAATTCCTGCTCGAACGGTGCGGTGAAGAGCCCGTAAATGTCGGTGATGCCGATGGTGTCGATGCGCAGTTTGTAGCTTGCGCCCGGTTCCCATTTCGGGTGCAGGCTTAGCGTGCGGCGGTTGATGGTGGAATCTCGGAATGCCACCTTGAAGTCCTTCACTTCTTCCCAAAGCGTGTCGACCTTGATGTCGAGGTGGAAAGCTTTCAGGGAGAACGAGTCGATTGGCGTGGGTGTCTCGATATATAAAGGTGCATATACTTCGACAGTCGTTCCGCCTGCCAGTCCAAGGCTCAGGTGCGGAATCTGTGGAATTTCGGGCACCGTGTCGTTCTTTTTCTTCTTTTCAGGCTTTTTCGCTTTGGGACGCTGGAAGTTGAAGTTCAGCGTGTCGGTTCCCCAAACGAGGTTATTGGCCGTGTCGGTCCGCAGTGAACGCATTTCAATTCGCAGCGAGTCGGACGAAACCAGCTCCGGTTTCGTAATCCAATAGGTCAGCGAGTCGTTATGCTGCGAGCGTTCGAGCGTGTACCAGTCGGTTGGTTCCGGCTGCTTGTTGATGATGCGCAGCTGCGGGAGCGTGTCCGACTGAGCCGCAAAAATGATGGATATTTTTGTGGAGTCGATGCGCGAATATTTCGACAGGTATTGAGCCGTTCTGTTTTCGTTGAACATGTTCAGCAGGATGTCGTTCGGCAGGTAGCGCGGTTTCATCCGTTTCGTGATGGTGTCGATTTCGTTTTTCATGTTGTAGACCGTGTCGGCGGCTTCTCGCATTTCCACTGTCGGGATGATGATGCTGTCGCAGAAGGCGATGTCCTCCGTCGGATTGGCAAACTTATAGTCGCGGTCGAGGTCATTCAGTCCGAAAATGTGGTACTTTCCCGGCTTCAGATTCCGGATGGTGAACTGGCCACGGTCGTTGGTGAGCGCCACGCGTTTCAGTTTGGTCTTGAAGAACGCCGAGTCCGACAGGTCGTCCTGTAGGCCGACTACCACGCTTTGCATCGGTTCGAGCGTGTGGGAGTCGAGCACGATGCCCGAAACGCGCATCGTGTCAATCTGTTCGCCTGTCGAGAAGGCAAAGGCAAAATTGTAGAGCGGGTTGCCTTCGTTGTTGTCCTGTATCGAGTTCGAAAAATCGATGGTATAGGTAGTGTTTTTGAGGAGCGAGTCGATGATTTCCACCGTCACTTTCCGTCCGTTGGCCGTAAATTTCGGCTGTTCGGTCTGTGCCGGCGATACGATGATTTTCGTCGAAGGGTCCTTCAGCGTCACAATTTCGTCGAATGTCAATTCTATTTTCTTGCTGTTGACGTTGGTGGCGTTCGGCTTCGGGTGGCTGTTGATGAAAATGGGCGGAGTCTTGTCCTGCGGGCCTCCCGAAGGATTGCCCGGGCTGGCGCACGAATGGACTATCGACAGCAGCACGAGGGCAAGAAGCGGATATAGAGATTTGCGTAAGTTCATATAGTGAGATTTATGTAAAATGCAAGCCCAGACGGAAATGCGGCGTAAAGATACAAAAAACGGCAAAACCAATTGTCAAAAACACGGCACAACCTACGAATACCGTTAGAAAAAAAGCAAAACACCGATTATTTTTTTTCATCTTGAAATAAATAATGTATATTTGCACGCTGATAAAAATACGTAAAATCAAAAATTAATATAAATTAACTAAACACAAATGCAAAGTAAAGGTTTTATCAGAGTCCTTACAGTTCTGTTGATCCTTGTATGTGTGTTCTACATGTCATTCACCTTTGTGACAAGCAGCATCGAGAAAGATGCGGCAGCCTATGCGGCAAAGGTCGATCCGAATGTGGATTCCCAGAAATACAAGGACGCATACAAGATGTACTTGGATTCTATCGGTAACGAGAAAGTGTACATGGGTTACACTTACAATGAAGCACGTGAGAAACAAATTGGTCTTGGTCTTGACCTGAAAGGCGGTATGAATGTGACATTGCAGATTTCTGTACCTGACATTCTCCGTACACTTTCGAAAGAAAATCCGGACCCGAAATTCAATGAAGCAATCGCATTGGCCGACAAGAGCAAGGACAAAGACTTCGTTGCTCGTTTCCGCGCCGAATACGAACGTCTGGCACCGGGCGGAAGCCTCGCTCAGATTTTCCGCTCCATCGAACGCGTTAATCCGGGTGCTTCGAACGCTGAAGTAGAACAAATTTTGAAGGAAGAGGTCAACGCCATGGTCGACAACTCGTACAACACTTTGCGTACGCGTATTGACCGTTTCGGTGTGGTTGCTCCCAACATCAAGAAGATGGAACGCGACGGACAGATTCTTCTCGAACTTCCGGGTATCAAAGAGCCGGAACGTGTCCGCAAGCTCCTCCAGGGTTCAGCCAACCTCGAATTCTATGAAACATATACATTGCAGGATCTTCAGGCATCATTGGCTCAGTTGAGCGATGCCGTTGCCAAGCAGGGCGTTCCGGTGGATACTGCTGCTGTCAGCACTGCCGCTGCTGCCGATACAGCTGCTGTTGCCAACGACACTGTAGCTAAACCGGCCGCTGCTAAGGCCGCTCCGGCTAAAACCGATGCTCCGGCTGTCAAGACTTTGGCTGACATGCTTTGGTCGGCTGGCAATGTAGGCGGTCCTGCTATCGGTCTTGTCAACGTACAGGATACGGCTGCTGTCAACGCTATCTTGAAATCGGCATTGGCAAAACAGATGCTTCCTACCAACTTGAAGTGCGCATGGTCGGTTAAGGCCGTCGACGAAAAGGAACGCTTCTATCAGCTGGTAGCCTTGAAGACTCAGAACGGCAAGCCTCGTTTGGGCGGTGATGTTGTAGAGGACGCAAGCAGCGACTACGACAATCTCCAGGGTTATGTCGTTTCCATGACAATGAACGGCGAAGGAACACGCCGCTGGGCACAAATCACTCAGGAAAACTTGGGCAAGGCGGTAGCTATCGTTCTTGACGACCAGGTATATTCTTATCCTAACGTAAACTCTGTTATCGAAGGCGGCCGCTCACAAATCACCGGTAACTTCACACCGGAAGAAGCAAGCGACTTGGCTAACGTGTTGAAGAGTGGTAAGATGGCCGCTAAGGTGAACATCGTCAGTGAAAGCGTTATCGGTCCGTCACTCGGTCAGCAGGCTATCGAAGCCGGTGCATGGTCGTTCGTAATCGCCATCATCGCTTTGATGCTGTTCATGATTGCCTTCTACGGTTTCGTTCCGGCAATGGTGGCCAACTGCTGTTTGATCGTCAACCTGTTCTTCACGTTGGGTATTTTGGCTTCCTTCCAGGCCGTGCTGACATTGTCGGGTATCGCCGGTATCGTACTGTCACTCGGTATGGCTGTCGACGCCAACGTGTTGATTTTCGAACGTACGAAAGAGGAACTCCGTGCCGGCAAGAATGTGAAGACAGCCTTGTCTGACGGTTACAGCAACGCCTTCTCGGCAATCTTCGACTCTAACTTGACATCTGTTATCACTGCCATCATCCTGTTGGTTTACGGTACAGGTCTGATTAAAGGTTTTGCCACTACATTGCTTATCAGTATTATCTGCTCGTTCTATTCAGCTATCTTCTTGTCACGTCTGGCATTCGAAAGACTGTTGAAGAACCCGCGCTACGAAAATATGACATTCACAACCAGCTTCAGCCGCAACTTCCTGGCCAATCCGAAGATTAACTTCCTCGGACAACGTAAGAAAGCCGGTATCATCATTGCTGTTGTGATTGTTGTCATCCTTGCTTCTTTCATATTCCGTGGCATCAACAAGGGTATCGACTTCTCAGGTGGACGTAACTATATCGTACAATTCGACCATCCGGTCAAGACTAACGATATTCAGGACGAACTTGCTCCTCTCTTCCCGGAATCTTCTTTGTCGGTCATCACTATCGATAACGACTCTAAGGTACGTATCTCTACCAACTATAAGATTGCTGATGAAAGCGACGGCGTAGATGAAGAGGTAATGCATCTGCTTTACAAAGGTTTGCAGGGTGAGCTGAACGGCATGAGCTACGATGACTTCAGCGTTTCCAATGAAACTGTCGGTGTCGTATTGACTGAAAAGGTAGGTCCAAGTATTGCTTCCGATATGACTGAGGGTGCTGTCTGGGCCGTATTGCTGTCACTGATTGCCATCGCTCTCTACATCCTGTTGCGTTTCCGCGACTTCTCATTCTCGGTTGGTGCGCTCTGCTCTTTGGCATTCACATCATTCGTGATTATCGGTTTCTATTCATTGTTCTGGGGTATCCTTCCGTTCTCAATGGAAATCGACCAGTCGTTCATCGCCGCTATCCTTACTATCATCGGTTACGCTATCAATGATACCGTGGTGGTATTCGACCGTGTCCGCGAAATGATTGGCTTGTATCCGAAGCAGGATCGTGGCGAAGTTATCAACCACTCGTTGAACTCAACTTTGACACGTACAATCATGACATCAGCAACAACAGTTCTCGTGTTGCTCTGCATCTTCATCCTCGGTGGTGAAACAATCCGCAGCTTCACATTCGCAATGTTGTTCGGTGTTATCGTCGGTACATTGTCAACCATCTATGTGGCAACTCCGATTGCTTACGCTATGCAGCGCCGTAAACTTGCCAAGAAAAGCAAATAACAGGCAGTCTGCATGACTCAATCATAACGGCAGACGTCGTTCCCGACGGGGAATGACGTCTGCTTTTTTTGTGTTGTGGTGGCAGTATTCAAAATTTTCATTAATTTTGCCGCCGTATTTATGGTATTGTGTATAACGATTTTAAAGAAAATTTGATGAGAAAACTATTTGGACTATTGCTCCTTTTGCTGATGGTGACTTCCTGTGAGGAAGAGGCGAACATGATTATCCACACACCGCAGCGCATTTATCTTTATCAAGGCGAACAAATGCAGATAGAGGCAGAATCCAGCTTGAAAATTCAGTATTCTTCGTTGAACGACTATTATGCTTCGGTAGACGAAAACGGATTGGTGACGGCACGTTACGTCGGGGATACCCAGGTGCGTCTGTCGACGTCGGCCGGCTCGGAGTTTATTCAGGTTTCAGTCATTCCGCGCTATTCGCTGTATGTGGAACCGTACTATGAATTCCCTTCCACACGCTATGCCGTGGAGAAAATGTACGGCGAGCCGTATCAGGATGAAGACAATTGTCTGGTGTATAAGACGGTGGATGTGGAAGCCTCGAAGTTCTTCTATTTCTGCTTTGACGAGAACGACAATCTGTTGGCTTCCGTTGCTTCTATTACGGACGGAAACGAAGAGGAGCTTGCCAAATTCCTTGCAGAACGCTATCTGACGGTCAGTCAGGAAAACTGGACTTACCGCAATACGCTGGAGGTGACGGATGAAACGGTGGAAATCCGTTCGTTCTATTCCGACAAGTATGGTAGCCGCGTTGTGGTCTACGCTCCTTATGGCACCGACTTCGACACGTTCAAGACATTTGCCGAACCGTTGAAATATTGTAAGAAATAGCCATACTTCACCCTATCTAATTATATGTTGGTGTCAGGAGATATTCCGCGGAGGAATGTCTCCTGATTTTTTCAATGGTTGGGCGGTATCTCACAAAACAAATTAAGCAGAGCTTATTTGATTTTGTTTCGATTTGCACTGTCTTTGCATAAGACAGGCAGCGCTTCGGAATAAAAAAATGAGCAAGCTCTTTTTTCTTCTCTCTGCTTGCACTGTCTTTGCATAAGACAGGCTGCGCTTCGGAATAGGCAACTTTAAAAACTCCGTTTTCAATTTGCCTATTCGCTCAGCTTGCACTATCTTTCAATAAGATAGGCTGCGCTTCGGAAAACAAAATTGAATAAATTCATTTTGTATTTCTCTCAGCTTGCACTATCTTTGCACTTTATAATGCCTTGGTGGCTCTAATTGGGATTATTAACAAGACAAAACATATAGAAAATGTCAATCGATAACATTATTTCTTCCGCCGTTTCGGAGGCTTTGAAGGCTCTGTATGGTGTGGATGTGGCCGCATCGAGCATCGTTCCGCAAACGACGAGAAAAGAATTTGAGGGCAACCTGACGGTTGTCGTTTTCCCTTATCTGAAGGCTTCGAAAAAGGCTCCTGAAGCCACAGCGCAGGAAATAGGTGAATATCTCGTGGCTCACTGCGATGCAGTGAAGACGTTCAATGTGGTGAAGGGCTTCCTGAACATTGTGATCGAACCGAAATTCTGGCTGAATGTGCTGGAGCATGTCAGCGAAACGCCTGACTACGGTTTCCGTAAGGCAACTCCTGACAGCAAACTGGTGATGATTGAGTATTCTTCGCCTAACACGAACAAGCCTTTGCACCTCGGACACGTGCGCAACAACCTGTTGGGATACAGCCTTTCGCGTATTTTGGCAGCCAATGGCAACAAGGTGGTGAAGACAAACATCGTCAACGACCGCGGTATCCATATCTGCAAGTCGATGTTGGCTTGGCAAAAGTGGGGTAACGGCGTTACTCCCGAATCTTCAGGAAAGAAGGGCGACCACCTTATCGGTGATTTCTATGTGGCTTTCGACAAGCATTATAAGGCAGAGGTAGCAGAACTGGAAGCCAAGGGCATGACAAAGGAAGAGGCTGAGGCCGCTTCTCCGTTGATGCAGGAAGCGCGTGAGATGCTCCGTCGTTGGGAAGCCGGCGACGAGGAAGTGCGTTCGCTGTGGCGCATGATGAACAGTTGGGTCTATGCCGGTTTCGACGAAACCTACAAGCGTTTGGGTGTGGATTTCGACAAGATCTATTATGAAAGCGAAACCTATCTCGAAGGCAAGAAGAAAGTGCTCGAAGGTCTTGAAAAGGGCATCATGTACCGCAAGCCGGACAATTCCGTTTGGGCCGACCTTACAGCCGACGGTCTCGACCATAAGCTGTTGCTGCGCAGCGACGGTACATCGGTCTACATGACGCAGGACATCGGTACGGCAAAACTCCGCTATCAGGATTATCCTATCGACAAGATGATATATGTGGTGGGCAACGAACAGAACTACCACTTCCAGGTACTTTCGCTCCTGCTCGACAAACTCGGCTTCAAATGGGGCAAGGACCTTGTTCACTTCTCCTACGGAATGGTGGAACTGCCGGAAGGCAAGATGAAGTCGCGTGAAGGCACGGTGGTGGATGCCGACGACCTGATGGACGAAATGGTGAACACTGCCAAGGAAACTTCCATGCAGTTGGGCAAACTCGAAAACTGTTCGAAGGAAGAAGCCGACAAGATTGCCTCCATCATCGGTTTGGGTGCGTTGAAATACTTTATCCTGAAAGTTGACCCGCGCAAGAACATGACGTTCAATCCGAAAGAATCCATCGACTTCAACGGCAATACGGGTCCGTTTATCCAGTACACTTACGCGCGCATTCAGTCAGTGCTCCGCAAGGCTGCCGAAGCCGGTATCAGTGAGGCATACAATGCCGACGCTGTGACTCCGAACGAAAAGGAAGTGTCGCTGATTCAGCGTCTGACCGACTTCCCGAGCCTGGTAGAAGAAGCCGGACGCACTTACAGCCCAGCTCTGATTGCCAACTACGCTTACGACCTCGTGAAGGAATACAATCAGTTCTATCATGATTTCTCCATCCTTCGTGAGGAGAATGCCGATGTACGTGCATTCCGCTTGCAGCTGTCGCGTACGGTAGGCGATATTATCAAGCGCTCCATGTGGCTTCTCGGCATTGAAGTGCCGGAACGCATGTAATGCAGTCTGCATTTTGAAATACATATTGGCAGCCGTCGGAATTTCCGGCGGCTGTTTTTGTTTTTTATGGTGTGGAAAGAAGGAATTTAAATGTGTGTGAAAGCATTTTAGTTAAAAACTGAGAAAGCATGAAAGCGCATATTAATTTGATTTAATCTGTGTGAACGGTCGGGCGCATTATATTGCAATTCTGAAGCGGGGTGGTTAAATTTGTAATGAAACCGATTAAAATCCCATTGAATTATGATGAAACGTATAGCTTTTTTATTCATTTTGCTTCTGTCTGTGCAATGTGCCGGAATTTCCGCTCAAGAGTTGTTAAAGGAAAAACCGTCGATTGTGCGTGGCAGAGACGTAGTGGAAGAGGCTATGCAGTATCTGGGGACGCCGTACAGATACGGCAAAATGAATCCGAAGTACGGTTTCGACTGTTCGGGTTTCACCTCCTATGTGTTCAAGGGACTGGATATCGACCTTCCGCGTGTGTCGCGCATGCAGTATGACAAGGAAACGGCCATTGCCGACAGCAAGGACCTGCACAAGGGTGACCTGGTGTTTTTCTCCGGTCGGAAGGTTTCGAAGCGTATCGGACACGTGGGTATTGTAACGAAGGTCAATCATCAGACCGGCGAATTCTCGTTCATCAACGCCAGCTGTTCTGAGGGCGTGACGGTTTCATCGTCGACCGAAGCCTACTATGCCAAGCGTTATATCGGCGCTTGCCGCGTGCTTCCCGACGCTCTCAACGGCAAAGCCTGATGCTTTTCCTTTTGGCTTTCTCGTATTATATCCTACATATAGAACCGGTAGCCTACGCTGAGCGAATAGGCGCGGTTTTCCCATGATTCCATATTGTGGATGGTCGGAGTCAGTCCGAGCATGTAGCGGGCATCAATAAACAAGCCGAAATCAAATTCATAGCCTACGCCGAACGCAAGGCTGAAATCAAATTTATTGTAGTCGGGGTTTAACGGTTCGTTGTATCCGTCGACTTTCGTTTTGCTTCCGACCATGTATCCGAATTGGGGACCCAACTGGATATTGAACCCTTTAATGGGGAAGAATTTCACCAGAACAGGCAGGCTTATATAGTGGTGACGGCATTTTATGTCACTGTCTTCGATTGGATCTCCGACATCACTCACGATAACTCCCTTTTCCAAATATCCCAACTGATTGTACAAGAGTTCTGCCTGCAAGTCAATCCACTTGCTCAACTGGTAGGTGGCTACGGCACCCAGGTTGATGCCTGTCAGACTGGACGGGTTTTCGATGGTTCCCGGATAGTTGATTTTTGAACTGTTCAATCCTGCTTTAGCTCCGAAACTCCATTGGGCCTGTGCCGCAAAAAAGGCGCACAGAAACGTGCAGATAAAAAATATTCTCTTCATACTCCTTGCAGTTTGTATAATAAACGGAATATGAAGAGAATATATTGTATATCTGTCGGTAAGCCTTATTCCTCGTTCGGAACGGTAGTGCCGAGTTCTTTGATGGCGCCGGTTTCGGGGTTGAAAATGACGTAGGCCGGTGCTTTCTTGTCGGTAAACATTTTGGGTTCAAGACCGAAGTCAACACCGAACTGTGACACCTGTACCGTTTCCTGTGCAATGCGCTTGCCGTTGAAGGTAAGCGTCACTTTTGCCTTGCCCGGAATGTTGTACATGACGGCGCCTTTCGGAATTTCCTTTTCTTTTCCCTTGTCGTCGACCGGCAGTTCGCCGTGTTCCGTTATTTCCAGGTCAAGATAGACTGGGGCACCGCTCAAATCGTTTTTGTCAACAATGCCGTTGAAATCCGACACGCGGAAAATGATTTCTTTCTGTACATCCTCTGTCGGAACATAGTCGAAGCGGAACACTTTCGTTTCTGTGGTGGTTGTTCCCACAAACAGCGACGTGAGGATGGCTTCCTGTTTGGTCAGCTCGTCGAGCATCAGCTTGAGCGACTGTCCGTCGGGGGGCATCTGGTCGGCATTGCCCGAAGCCAGGTCGTTCTTGCTGTCGCGAAGTTCGAAGATGCGCAGGGAAGTGGCTTCCGCACTTTTCATTGTCGATTCGCTGGCCACCATCTCTTCGGAGTAGGCGCTGGCTATTTCCGCCTGATTGAAGCCTTCCTTGTCGTCATACTGGTTATGCTTGCGCTTTACGACAGATTCGTCGACTTCCGTGTTGATGGCAAGCGGCAGTCCTTCCGCATCCAGCAGCAGGTAGGGCACGGAGCCGCTCTTGAACTTCATGAGATATTCGTTGTCCTTGTTGGGGACACCGTAGGGGGTGATTTTTACGTTTTTGATTTCCCAGGTTTGAGAGTCGTGGGAAACCACTTTGCTGACTCCCAAATATTTTTTTGCGTATTTATAGTAGGGTCCGGCTTTTTTCACCGTTTTCACGGCTTCCACTTCAATGTTGAGATGAGTGACAGGCAGCGAGTAGATGATGCCATATTCGTTGTGCTTGTTTGCGGTCAGCTTTTGGGTTTCCTGAGCTGTAGCCTGCAAAGCGATGAGCGCAGATGCGAACAGAATCGCGTTACGAAGTTTCCTCATAGTTATTGTTTTTAGTGTTATTGATTCGTTTTGGTTGGTGTTTCCGTCAGCAATTTGAAGGCCGTGCCGATGTTTTCCACGATGTCGCTTGCCATCATGCCCACTTCGCCTTTCTGCTGTTTGGCAAGATTGCCGGCATAGCCGTGGATGAAGGTGGCAAGTGTCGTGGCAATGTGCGGTTGGTAGCCTTGTCCGAGCATGGCGGTAACGATGCCCGTCAGCACGTCGCCGCTTCCGGCTGTAGCCATTCCGGCGTTGCCCGTATTGTTGAAGTACACTTTTCCGTCAGGACGGAACACCATCGTGTAGTGTCCTTTCAGGATGATGTAGATTTTCAGTGTGCGTGCCATGTCGATGGCTTTCTGGTAGCGCTCTTCGTCGCTGTAGGTTTCACCGAACAGGCGGTTGAACTCGCCGACGTGCGGAGTGATGACGGAGTTGCGTGGAATGTCGTTAAGCATGGTCGGATGCTGGGCGATGCAGTTGAGTGCATCCGCGTCGAGCACTATCGGCGACTTGGCTTCTTTCAGAAACCGGCTGAGCGCGCTGATGGTGGCATCCTGCTGTCCGATGCCCGGTCCGATGGCAATGGCCGACGTTTTCGGGTGCGGCTGTATTTTCGAAATGAAGCGGTTGTTGGCATCTTCGTCAAACAGCACTTCCGGCAGGGCAGTCTGGGTGACGATGTATCCGCATGAAGGAGCATGGAGGGTGACTACACCGGCTCCGCTCCGCATGGCTGCCTTGGCGCAGAGCAGCGCGGCGCCCATCATGCCGAAACTTCCGGCGGCAATATACAGGCGTCCGTAGTTGTCCTTCGAAGAAAACGGATTGCGCGGGCGAAGACCTTTGCGCACGCCTTCTTCGTCAATCAGATAGTTGTTTGTAGGGATGGTTTCGGTGGCTTCCTTGTCCAGTCCGATGTCCAGCACTTTCCATTCGCCGAGGCATTCGGCATTTTCGGAGAAGAAGAACGAAAGGCGCGGGAACTGGAAGGTGAGCGTCAGGTTGGCGTGCACCACATTGCGGCGCATGTTGCTCTTGTTGAATTCGCCGAAGAGTCCCGACGGCACGTCGATGGAAACGACAAAGGCTTCCGACTCGTTGATGGTGCGCACAAGCGCCATGTAGCCGCCGACGAGCGCACGGGAAAGTCCGCTTCCGAACAGGGCGTCGATGACAACGTCGTTTCTTGTGATGTTGGGGAGGGTGATTTCGCGGTTCACTTCCTGTATCGGATAGTTGAAAAAGCCGCTGTTTGTTGGCGTCGCAGTCGGGCGAAAGTTTCCCTTCCGTATTGAAAAGCAGAATTATGGGCTTGAATCCTTCTGCAATGAGCATTCGTGCCACGGCAAGACCGTCACCGCCATTGTTGCCGGGTCCGGCAAAAATGATGATGCGTTGCGTGTTGTCCCAGCGGGATATGATTTCTTTGGCAACCAAAGCGGCGGCGCGTTCCATCAGGTCGATGGAGCGGATGCCTTCCTTTTCGATGGTGGCCTGATCAAGTTTCCTTATATCGTTCGACGTAAATATTTTCATAAATCTGCTTAATTTCCGAACTACAAAAATATCACATTTTTCCCTCAATTGAAAGAAAAATTAGTTATACTTCGTTACAACTGTCGAATTTCGGCAGCCGCGGTTTGTGTCGATGTGTCAATTTGCTTGTAATTGTATGTTAAATATGATATATTTATGATTATTATGTGACAAAATGACAAACAAATAGGCCTGTAATGCCAAATAATGGGGTGGGTTTCTTTGCTTTTGTATAGGCGGATTTCTATATTTGTAGAAACGAAAACTTAAACGGTACTATGAATTTTGAGATGAATCCTAATCCGCTGGTACGCTTTCTGATGAAGCGTCCGCAAGAGTTCACGAAAGCCGACCTCGTACGCTTTGTGAAGGAGAACCGTATAGAAATGATCAACCTTCGTTATCCGGGTGCCGACGGGCGGTTGAAAACTTTGAATTTCATCATCAACGACGACGATTATCTGGACAGTATTTTGACCTGCGGCGAACGTGTCGACGGTTCCAGTCTGTTTCCCTATATTGAGGCCGGTTCGAGCGACCTCTATGTCGTGCCGCGCTACCGTACGGCTTTTCTGAATCCGTTCAGCAAGATTCCTGCTCTTGACATACTTTGCAGCTACTATACGAAGGACGGTACACCGCTGGAAATGTCGCCTGAATACACGCTGCGCAAGGCACACCGCGAGTTGCAGCGTGTCACGGGACTGACGTTCCATGCGATGGGCGAATTGGAATATTATGTGGTTTCGCCGCTCGAAAATCTGTATCTTGCCGCCGACCAGAAGGGGTATCACGAATCGACGCCTTTCAACAAGGGTGCCGAACTGCGTGCCAAGGCCATGAAATACATCGCCGAAGCCGGCGGGCTGATTAAGTACGGACACTCGGAAGTGGGCAATTTCACGAAGGACGGAAAGATGTACGAACAGAACGAAATAGAATTCCTGCCGACTGTGCTCGAAGATGCCGCCGACCAACTGATGGTGGCCAAATGGATTATCCGCACGCTGGCCTATGAATACGGCGTGGATGTCACGTTTGCACCGAAAATCACAGTGGGAAAGGCAGGCAGCGGACTGCATGTGCATACGCGCCTGATGAAGGACGGCAAGAATGCGATGGTGGGTGCCGACGGAACGCTGTCGGACAACGCGTTGAAGGCCATTGCCGGTTATCTCGACCTTGCTCCTTCGCTGACGGCTTTCGGCAATACGAATCCAACATCCTATTTCCGCCTTGTGCCGCATCAGGAAGCGCCGACAAATATCTGTTGGGGCGACCGCAACCGCTCCGTGCTGGTGCGTGTGCCGCTCGGATGGAGTGCCGGAGCCAACCGTATGGTGTGCGATGCCAATCCGTTGGAAGCACCTTCCCGTCTGGATGTCAGCCTGAAGCAGACGGTGGAATTCCGTTGTCCCGACGGGTCGGCCGACATTTATCTGCTGCTTGCCGGACTGACGGTAGCCGCCCGCCACGGATTTGAA
>URMA01000043.1 GCA_900548875.1 uncultured Porphyromonadaceae bacterium
CAAACCGTTTGGGGTTGAAGCCGTAATCGTTCACTGCCCTTTCCCAGTCTTTGGCGAGCTGGTACTCCTTGCTTTCCTTGATGTTGTCCATAATCTTGAATTTTAATGATTTGTTTTTTTCTTCCCTCCGTTCGGTTCCTTTCTGTCGGAACCGCTTTGGGATTTTATGGATGCGGTACACGGTTGTCGGTACAGCTTCATACGGAAGGCTTTTCCTGCCAATTACTCTTTCTGAGGAAAGGAAGAATTTGCAGGAAATTCACTTTAAGCCGCCGGATCAAGCGCGACGGCCGACCTTTGCATCTGATAAAACCAAACCGGGGCTGACAGGGGACGAAGCCGGGGAAACGCTATAAAAGGGAAGTTGAAAATGGTAAAAAAGAGAGGAAACGGAAGCTATGAATGGAAGAAGGGCGGGTGGTGACGGGTTCGTCAGAAAGTTAGAAGAGGTACTTGGGTCCTTTGTCCGGAGCATACAAAAATGAATAGAGGGCGGATTTCTCCCTCCCCCTATCCGTTATGACAACAACATTTGTCAGGCAGCTATTTCTTCCGCTTGCGGTTCGGTCTGTGCTTCCGCTTCGGGTTGCGGTTCATCGGGTTGTTCCGCTTCCTGCGTGGCTTGTTCCTGCAAAGCGGCTTTCTTTTCCTCGATGCGTTGGTGTCGCTTTTCGTACACTTCATTATATCCGTCTTGGATATTGGCAAGTTCTTCGGGCATATGCTTTTGAGCGAAGTCAAGCAACAGGGAGGCTGTGGCGTTGTTACCGAATGCGTCCTTGAAATTGGCAATCAGATAATCCCTGCGGATAACGGCTTTCTGCTTGGCGGTAAGGTTCTCGATGATGCGCATTTTGTCCTCGCTCGTAAGGTAGTAATAAGAGCCTTTATCTTCAATTCCCACCTCATTGAAATGCTCTTTGCGGAGTGAGGAGAGCAGGAAGAAATACACCATTTTCTCCTCGTCCTGCCCAAATTTGCGCTCTGACATATCGACCTCTAAAATCCGCTTTTTGGTGTCTTCAACGGTCTTTTCGAGGGCAATCTCCTTGTTGCGTTTGTCCTGCTTTTCCAACTTCTCGATAGGTGAAAGCGGCATTTTGGTTGCCGTACCGTTTGCGGTTGTAGCGGTATTTGCAACATAGCACAGTGTAATGTCGTTGCTCTCAATACGGAGATAGAGGGAGATTTCTCCTGCTTCGCTTCGGGTGCGGATTGCTTCGCATTTCTCGGTGTAGCCGTTCAATTTCTGCTCGTAATCCTTTACTGCTTCCTCGTATTCCTCGGTGGTATCGTAATCCTCTTTTTGAGGAGCTTGGGGGCATTCGGGGTATTTCGTTGCATAGGTTTTAAGACTTTCCACCTCGTAGCCTATAGCGGTAAGTCGGTCGACGACGGCTTCATTGTAATTGTAGCTTTCGTGGCAGAGGGGAACGGCAGGGTGCTGTTCCATGAGCCGCATAGCCTTTTCGGTAAGGTGCGATGTGTTCATTTCCACAAGACAAGCACGGTTGGCGCAATTTCCGCAACTACCCTCACAGAATAACATCATGTTATTGGTATTGTGGGGACATGAAAGACAAAGGGTTTTGTCAAATGAATAGCGATTGAGGTCTGCGGTATATTGCCGTTCGATGCTCTGTGCCACCTCGGAGGCTTTCATGCCTCGCCAACTATTGTACTGCACCCCCTCTTTCAGATGTTGGTCGTACACCTCACGCTGTATCTCTTCCCCATAACGGCAGATTTCACTTGCCACGCTGATTGTGATTTCGTCCTGTTCCAACAGCACGGCGATTTCGGGTATCAAGGAAACGAATTTAAGTCGTGTACGGATATACGCTTCCGTCTTGCCGAACTGCACGGTCAAGGATTGGACATCGTGGCGACCGCTGTCTATGAGTTTTTGGTAGGCATTGGCTTCCTCAATCGGGGTAACATCCTTGCGATGCAGGTTCTCGGTGATTGCCATTTCCTCGGCTGTCTCGTCTGAAATTTCCATGACGGTAGCCGGAATTTCCGCCAATTCAGCCATGAGGGAAGCACGGTATCTGCGTTCTCCAAAGACAATCTCGAAACGGTTGTCCGCAATAGGGCGCACACCGATAGGCTGAAGCACTCCCTGCTGACGGATGCTCTCGGCAAGTTCCGCAAGGCTTGTCTCGTCAAAGTTCTTGCGTGGGTTGTAACTGCTCGACTGAATGTCTGCCAATGCTACCGATGTGATGTTCTTCTCTACTGCTTGAACTGCTGTTGTTGCCATAATCATAAAATTTAATTGGTTGATATTTGTTTTGTTATTTTTCCCTCTTTTCGGTTCTTTTTTCTGCCTGAACCGCTTGGGATTTACAGATGCTTCAAGGGACTGACGAACAAGCTATTTTCAACGCTTTTTCCGGAAAATTACTCTTTCACGGAAAGGAAGAATTTTACGAGAAATGCACTTCAAAGCGATGAAATCAAGCGCGGCAGTCCAAATTTGCGTCTGGAAAACCAACCGGCGATGGCAGGAACGAGACCGGACAAGCGGCAAGAGGAATGGATAGAAAGGGGAAATGCAGCATTGCAGCTATAAGAGGCGAATAGAGCAGGAGAACAGCCAGGGGTATAAACGGGAAAACCGCTACCTTGTGGACATGTGCCATAAGATAGCGGTATGGTATAAAAGTTGATTGGGCGGATTGCCGCCCCGGTTATTTCTCGTGCTTTTCCAAATACTCTTTCATCGCCTCGTTCACAATATTTCGGAGCGACATATTCTTCTCGATAGCGAGGTATTTCATCCGGGTATGAATACTCTTGTCGATAACAAAATTGCAATGCACGGCAGGTTCTTTTTCCGCTTTGACCGGTGCAGGCTCTTTCTTTTGCGTGGACTTCCCGGTGGATGACAGCAAGCCGTCCAGTCCGCTTCTCATGCCGTTTTTCAATGAATCACTTTTGCTCATATCGTCTTTACTTTAATTTCAACACTTCTTTTGCTAACTCCATGTAGTCCTTTGCCCCGTTGCTGTTCTTGTTGTATTCAAAGATGTTCAGACCCTTTATCGGAGCTTCGGCCAATGCCACATTGTCCCGGATGACGGTCTTGAACACTTTGTCGCAGAATGATTCGTTGATGAGTTCCGCAACACTCTTGTTGAGCGTCTTGCGCTTGTCAAACTGTGTGATGACAATTCCGCCGATGTTCAGATTCGGGTTCAAACGGGTTTTGACAATCTCGACCACATTTGTAATCTTCGCCATTCCGCGCATGGCGAGGAATTGCGCCTGTACCGGGATAATCAAGAAATCCGCAGATGTAAGTGCGTTGAGTGTCAGCAAACCCAGCGAGGGCGGACAGTCAATCAGGATATAGTCGAATTTACGGGTTTCAAGCAATTTTGCAATCAGCCCTTTCAGTATTAATTCCCGCCCCGGCTCATTGATAAGCTCGGATTCTGCCGCTGACAAATCAAGGCAGGACGGTACAACGGAAAGGCCATTATTTAACTCGAATACCGTTAACGGGTATTCACCTTTCATTGCTCCGTACACCGTCCGTTCCTCTTCGATGGAGAGACCGCAGGATTCCGTGAGGTTTGCCTGACCGTCCATGTCGATGAGCAGTACACGCTTTTTCTTCTGCTGCAATGCGGCAGCAAGATTGATGGTGGTGGTCGTCTTTCCGACACCGCCCTTGTGGTTCAAAACAGCGATTATCTTTGCCATAAATTCCTATCTTTATTTCTGATACAAAGATACTACTATTTTTAGTATTTACTATGATTAGTGTGTACTATTTTACTACTTTATTACATTTTAGTATCGTAGTATCTACTACTATACTAAAATACTGATTGACTAAATGTAGTGCATACTATCCTTTGCAACGGGAGATTTCCTGATATCCTACTTTACTAACATTAGTATGTACTACATTTAGTATCGACTGTATAGCAGTGAAGTAAAGCCTATTTGGGAGGTGTATATAAATGGATATTGCCGCCATCAGATCGGAGTACAAGAAAAATCCCCCTGTCGAGTTATCGCAACCGAACAGAGGGAAAAGGTTAAGATATGATTATGGTTTAAGCGGCCTTAGTAGTAGGTTCGTATTCGGCAGCCGTTGTTTCGGATGGAGTTAGAGAGCGTTCCGCATCCTTGAGACTTTCGTCAATCTTCCGCTGCAGCTCCTTGCACTCCAGTTTGAGTTTTACCAATTCATCGGCTTTGCTCCACTGGCGGCCAACGATGTCCTGCAATATGGGGATTTCGCTTTCAATCCGCTCCACCGTCTTTTGTTGCTTCTCAATAAGTGAGGGCAATTTGTTTAGTGTAGCCTGCGGATATTGAGCAGATTCCACGAAGCCAAGCGGTAACGCACCTGTCAGTCCACAACGGTATTTAAGCCCGCTTGTCCCCTCGACAAAGAACGTGTTTCGGTCAAATGTACCGTTTATGCTGTACTCGCTGCGTACCAGCAAATTCAGCCCTGTAAACGTGCCAATCGTACCATACGCTCCGCTACGGTAGGTTTTGGCGATGCGGTGTAATTCCCGGCCTGTTTCCTCGGCTGTAGCTTGTGGCAGGTTGAGAAGTTGTGTTACTTTTGTCCCCTCGTAAGAGTTGAAGTATTCCCAATCCTTGATGAAACCGGCCTTTGTACGCTGTGTCTTTGCCATATCTTCCTGTCCGGCGGTTATTTTCCGCTCGGCACGGATGCGTTCTTTCTTGAAAATGGTCTGTTCCTTTTCCAACTGCATAATCTTGTTGTCGAGTTTTGCCTTGTTCAGCAAATCGGTGTTGCCGGAAAGGATTGCCACGAACTCGGCGAAGTTCATGCCGTTGTCCTCGTCCATGCCGCCCTCGTCGATACGGCGCACGGCGATTGTGCCGTTATTGATTTGGTTGATGAACATCTGCTTGTTTTTCAGCAAATTGAATTTGTAGGCATCAAGTGTCTTTTCCGTGCCGTAAATCACCACATCCACCACGTTGCCGCCCCACAGTTTCACGGTGTTGCCCTTGCGTACCGCCCTGCCGTTGCGCTGCTCCATGTCAGCCGGTCGCCAGGGAATCTCCAAATGATGCACCGCTACAGCCCTCTGCTGGGCGTTCACCCCTGTTCCTAACATGGTGGTGCTGCCGAAAAGCACACGCACCTTGCCGTTGTTCATGTCCTCGAACAGGCGTTTTCTTGCCCTTTCGGTGGTAGCACACTGGATAAACTGCACTTCATCGGTCGGAATACCGAGGTTCACCAACTTTTCTTTGATGTCGGTATATACGTTCCACTCATTCGGCTTGTATGTGCCGAGGTCGCTGAACACGAACTGCGTACCCCGGTTTTCATTTGAGCGCATATAATATTCATAGATTGTTCTTGCACAGATTGAAGCCTTGTTTTCGGCATCGTCGCTGAACTTGTCGCCCAACAAACGCATATCGAGAGCCATTTTTCGTGCCACATTGGTAGCTACCAACATTTTTGCCTTGTCGAGATTGTCGGGTTCGGGCGTATCAAGTCCCAAATCCTCCCACTGTCCGCTGTGTGCAAAGGAAACCAAACGGCCTATCATTTCCTCCTGCTGGATAGTGGGCGCATGAGAAAGAAAGCGCACATTTTTATCCGGTACATCGAGGTTTATCATGTCGGCGGTGCGGTAGTCGGTAATCTCACGCAGGAACATTGCCAGTTCCGGCACTTTGATGTAGGTGCGGAAACGCTCTTTACGCTTGATTGCACCTGTCACGTTCAGTTCATAATCGGCTGTTTTCTGCGTAAATATCGCCGCCCACGCATCGAAGCAAGAAATCTGCTGACGTTGCAATTCTCTTGGTCTAAGGTACTTAAACATCACATACAGTTCGGTCAGGGCGTTCACAACCACCGTGCCCGAAAGGAATGTTGCGCCGAGGTCACGTCCTGTCCGGTGCTGAATGTCACGGATGGCAAACAGCAGGTTCATCGCCCTTTGCGAGCCTTTGGTATTGCCGATACCGGCAACCCTCGTGTGGCGTGTCTGAAATATTAAGTTCTTGAAAATGTGGCATTCATCGACAAATATGTGGTCTATGCCCATCGAGTGAAAGTCCACCGCATCGTCTTTCCGCTCGTTGATTTTCATTTTCAATTCCTTAAGTTTGGCTGCGAGGTTCTGTTTGCGCTTCTCCAGACCGTCCTGCATCTTTCCGCTGCGGTAGCGCATGGTGGATTGTTCCAAGACTTCCAAATTGCGCTCCACATCGGCCAGTTCTTCGGTGAATATATCTATCATGGTCTGTTCCGATTGCGGTATCTTGGCGAACTGGTCGTGTGTCAGAATGATGCAGTCCCAGTTGTTGTTCTTGATTTTCGAGAATACCTCTTTGCGGTTAGCAGGAGTGAAATCCTCTTTGCCCGGATAAAGCACCTTTGCCGAGGGGTAAGCCTTGCGGAACGTGTCGGCTATTTCGTGAACATTGGCTTTCAAGCCGATAATGAGCGGTTTCTGCACCAATCCGAGGCGTTTCATTTCGTAAGCGGAAACGCACATTATCATCGTCTTGCCCGTGCCTACCTCGTGCCAGCAGATACCGCCGCCGTTCTGCTTAATCATCCAAATGGCATCTTTCTGTGAGGGATAGAGGCTGTCATACGGAAAATTCTCGAAAGAGAGCTGCGGGAAGGTCTGTGCCGAGCCGTCATAATGCGGACGGACATAGCAGTTAAACCGCTCGTTGTACACCCTTACCAATTCGTCCCTTACCTCTATCGGCTGACAGTCGAGCCACTGGTTGAAACGGTTTCTTATCTCCTGTATCTTGGTGGCCGCTTCCTGTATGGCTTCCTCGTCCGGCACTCGTACCGCTTCGCCGTTCCGCTCTATCTCTTTGGTTATTTCGGGAACGGTGTCCTGCAGGGCGTGTACGAACAAATCCTCTCCGTTGTAATTCTTTACGGAATAGGTGTTATAGACTACAGGGGAATATCCTTGTAGCCGCACTAAATAGGTGTCGTTCACGTCAAAATACATCACATCGGTTTCCGTTCCGAAAAGTTCTGTGGCAAAATCGGCGTACAGCTTCGTGTCAATCCAACGCTCGCCCATGTTGATGTCGAGTTCCTCGTAGGGTATCGCTTCGGGTATGGCTTCCTCCAATGCCTTTACAGCGGTTTCCGTCCAGTCCTTTTCCTTGCCTGTGAGATCGGGAAGATAAGAGCCTGTTTCCTTGCTTTTGGCGATGACGTTTCCGGCTATGAACTTGCCTTTGTGTTCCCATTCTCCGGTGGCAGGGTTATAGAATATCTCGCCTTTGAGGTCGTCGATAACCTCGTCCTCGTCCTTGCCTGTGGTCTGCATCAGATAGTCCATATCCACACAGCCGTAAAAGTTAAGGCAGCTTGCCAACGCTTCGCCCGGTGTCAGTTGCACGGTCGTGTCTATCTTCTTGAACGCTACAGGCTCACGCATGATGTCGGATTTGAATATGTCGCCCTTGACCTGCATTTCAATCGTGAACACTTCCACGCCGAGGCTGTCAAGCATGATAAACTCCTTGTTGTCATTAGAGTGGAAAAAGCCCCATTTGGCGACAAAAGCATCATAGCAAGCGTTCAGCCGTTCACGCAAATGCGGCTGTTCCGTCTGTTCCTCCTGCTCTTTGATTGCAAGTTCAAAATATGCCTTGCGGATAGAGAAATAGTCGTTAGCCCTCTCCGTGTTCACCTTGCCCTCGTCCACCGGGACAAAATCGGTGGCCGTCTCTTGGTATAGTTCGGATTTGCGGTATCGGATAATGCCCACCTGCCCCTCAAACAGTACCATTGCACCCTCTTTCATCCACGCTTCCGGCTCGTCCGTATAGGCTCGTCTGCCTTTTGGTGGCTGCTTAACGGCCACACTGCCGAAAAGGGACATTTGCGTGTGTATGCCGTCCTGTCCCTCACTTGTGAAAAGGCTTTTGCGGAAATAGCGGCCAAAGTCGAGTTTGAGCAATGCGGCGAGATACTGCGACATGGCGTTTTCATCACCCTGCCACTGGTATTTGCGTACATACTTGCCGTACTGGTTCATCGCAATGCGGCTGCCTGTGGCGAGGGTGGTTTTCGGTAATGTGAAAAGTTTGTTGGCGTATTCGGTCATTGCGCCTGTCGTGTCTGCCTTTTCCCTGCCGACCTGTAAAAAGAGCTGTTCCCTCTGCGAGAGTGCCGCCTTGTGAGTATGCTTTTGGAAGATCAGTAAATCGCTGCCTACCTCGATGCCGCTTGTGTACATGAAAAGCGTGTCGGGCATACGGATAGCACTAATCAAATCGGCATGGTTCACAAGGTATTCACGCACGAATTTGTTGCTTGGTGTATCGGCCACACCTCTTGATGTGACGAAAGCCAGCAGGCCGCCCTCGTTCAAAAGCTCCAAAGCCTTGACAAAAAAGTAATTGTGTATGGTCTTGGTAGCCTGCTCGTATATGCCGCCTTTCTTCCAGAGTTCCGCATCGAACACACGGAAGTTACCGAAAGGGATGTTGGAGGCTATGACATCGAATTTCGTATGTTCAAAACCCTGTTCGTCTATCGTTTCAAACCCGGCTGTCCGTGTAACCGTGTTGTCATTCAGCAGGGAGAGTATCAGACCCGAAACCGGGTCTTTTTCAATGGCATAGCCGCAGGTGTCGGACATGGCTACCGGGAGGAAACCGCCAATGCCTGCACTCGGTTCGAGGAATGAGCGCATTTGCAGCTCATTGTCCTTGAATGTGGCGTGTATCTGCTTTGCGACTACATCAATAAGGAATTTCGGGGTGTAGAACGCTGTCAGGACAGAGGCTTTCATGGCTTCCGTGAAATAGGGATAGGTGTCGATAAGTTCCTGCAACCGCCTTATCGGTTCTTCCATGTCGCCACTTACAGGCTTGTCTGTGCCGATGTTCAGCACTTCTTTGATACCGCCAAACCCCGAATATTGGGATAAGGTTTCTTTTTCCTCTGGTGTGGCTTGTCTGCCTTGAATGTGGATTTGTAACGCTGTCTTTATCGCTTCCACGTTTGCCACCAATGATTTCAATTTGTTGTAACTCATATTTAACCTTTCTTTTTATTTCCCTCTGTTCGGTCTGTTTGCGACCGCCGGGAAGATTTTTCTGCTTTCGGAAGGTGGCGAGGGACAATCGGACAAGGCTGAACCGGAAAAATACGCTCGACAGAGGGAGAGGAAGATTTTTGCGTGTCACTCGCGGCGGCACGTCGGCATTGGCAAGATTGGCACGGTCGGTTACCTTTGCGGAAAATTCTATCCCGTAGGTCGCACGGCAGCGGACTTGGGTTTAATGGGAATCCGTTAGAAAAGGAAAGATTATGGGTAAAAGAGTGAAGCGGTCAGCCGGGACGGACTTTCCGACGGACTGTCTTGGGACTACAGAGGGCAGGATTTATCCCGCCCCCTGTAATGCCAAGTCTGTCCGTGTCCGTCCTTTTGCAAAAAGGGGCTTCACACACTTTATGTAACATGTTACACAAAATGCGTGAGGTTGCTTGAAGCAAACTGGCCGCAGGATGTAAGGCTATAAGAGGGAGAACAGGAGTTTTATAAAAGGTCGTTGGTCGATCGGAACAACAAACCGTACCGAGACTTTGCCCGATACGGTCTTGTCGTTGCCCTGCATATAACTCAGTCTATGTCATAGCCTATCATGTATTCATCGTTGATAAGCAGATAATAGTAGCCGTTGCCACAATTCCGGTACTCTTTGCTGAATCCTGCCGCCATATCGCCATTTTCGCGTGGCTCGCACCACAGCGTACCGTCATAGCCGCAAAAGTCGAAGCGTCCGGTGGAAAACTTTTCACCTTGCTTCAGTGCCGTTCTGAAACGAGCCATATCCCAACTGCCGCAATACTTCTCGATGGTGGCAAGTCCGATACACTTGCCGTCGATGCGTGTGCCGGTCGTGATGCGGTTCTCGTAGAGGGATTTATCCAAATCGGCATTAGCGATTTTGCGAAGCCAATCATTCGTATGCGTGGCAAGCCGGGCAAGTTTCTGGTATTTCAAGACCAGTTTCTTTTCTATGTCCGCTGCATCTTCGGGAGAGGATGACGGATAGTATATCTTCTCAATGCTTGCCCAATCTGTGAAGATGTACCCGCTTTTGCGTTTTCCGAGTGCGATAATGCCGATGACGTTTTCGTTGCGGTTGATAAACAGCCGTCTGCGTTTTCCTGCAATCCTTACATATAAGGATGTAGGATTTTGTTCGTTGCGTAGATAGGCTTCTGCCGGATGAATTGTTGTTGTTTCCATATCTGTATAAATTTGTATAAATTTTGATTTTTGCTGTTCCTATTTTGGTTTACCTGTTCAAAGTTCCGGGATTGTGCCGTTCTTATATAGAACACCGTTCCGATAATGGGACACGATACCCGGCTTAAGTCCCATTTCCTCAAAGGCTATATGCCTGATATAGTCCTTGTATTCTTTGCCAATGAAATTCTTTCCACAAAGGTTGTTGAAAATCATAGGGACGGAAAAACCGTCTTCGCTCGACAATATCACTCTGCCGTCTTGTCTAATTTCTTCTACCATACTTGTTTACTTTTAATTGGTTGAACTATCATGCTGATTTTTATTTTTCCCTGCTTTCGTTTGCCGTGCAGGTTTGTTTTCAGCTTTTTGAGGCAGCCAGAGGATGAAGCTGTGGCATCATAAGCCAAACCCGGATAGAAAACCGACCGTGCAACAGTCTGTTTTCGTCATCCGAATGCAATGCGGCTTGGCGATTATGCGCTTCGTCCTACATTCGCCGACGAAAAGAGTAAAGAATGACCTGCCGATAAACGAGATGTGACAACAATAAAACAGGAAAATACGATTTGGTAAATTGTCATTGTACAATATTGAACAATCACTAAATATCGGCACAATTTTAATTTAGTGCCGATATTTAGTAGATGATGACAAAAGGTTATTTACATATAGATTGTTTTAAATAAATACAAATTTTCGGCACTATTCAGAAATAGTGCCGAAAATTTGCTATATTTGCAGGCAAAAACAGGATATAATATGAGTAACAAAACAACGACATCCATACTTGAATACGCTGAAGTACACCGTGATTTCAGCATGGATGACTTGTTTGCCTATCTTCACGAAAAGGTTGGCATAAGCAAGTCTTCCTTGTCATGGTATCTGTTCAAGCTCGTGAATGAAAATGCATTGGTCAGAACCGGACGCGGAATGTATGCTAAAGTCATGAAACAGTCCTTTGTTCCTAAACTCATAGGTGAAGTAAGAGAAATTTACGATTCGTTGCTGGTCAATTTCCCATTTGCGAAGTTCTGCGTCTATCAGGGGGATATTATCGCAACCTTGCAGCATCACCTTTCTTCCAACCGTGTTGTCTATGTGGAAACAGACAGGGATTCGGCAGAAACGGTTTTCAACTTTTTGAAAGACGGGAACCGTGACGTCTATCTGCGACCGGACAAAGATATGATTTACCGATATGTAGATATGGACAGCCGTGTCTTTTTTGTGAAAAATTTGGTCTCGGAAGCTCCTTTGCAGAAAGTATCAGATGTACCGATGCCTACACTGGAAAAGCTGTTGGTGGATATATTGAGGGATGCGGATTTCTTCTACCTACAAGGCAGTGAAAGCGAGCATATCTTTGAAAATGCCTTTAATCTGTACGCTGTCAATCGAAATCGGCTATTCAGGTATGCCGGCAGACGTAAGGCAAAAGAAGAAATATTGTCCATATTAGAAAATCTGAACATAAAATGATAAAGAAGGAGTGTTTTACGGCAGAATGGATCGAACAGGTTTCATCCGAATTGCACTATAATGATAAAAATCTGATAGAGAAAGTAATCCGTGCCCTGTCCCTGCTTGAAATGCTGGTTAAAGCCGGGTGTCCACTGGTTTTTAAGGGAGGAACGGCACTTATGCTCATACTTGGGAAATCTGCTCATCGTCTGTCAATCGACATTGATCTTATCTGTCCCCCTGGAACCAACATTGAAGACTATCTGAAATCATTTGCCGATTTCGGCTTCATCAATCTGGAACTTGTGGAACGCAAGCAACGGGATGATGCGGATATTCCCAAGAGCCATTCCAAGTTTTTCTATCAGATTGCATACCGAAATGACACCGATGCACAATCCTATATCCTGCTGGATGTACTCTACGAGGACATTCATTATTTCCGTACCCAACAAATAGCTATCAACTGCCCGTTCATACGGTTGGAAGGAAAACCATTGATGGTAACAGTCCCGTCCGCAGAAGATATTTTGGGCGATAAACTGACGGCTTTCGCTCCCAACACAACTGGAATACCTTATTACAAGAATGGAAGGTCCTGTTCGATGGAGATAGCCAAACAGCTTTATGATGTGGGGCGGCTGTTTGAAAATGTTTCAGACCTGCAGATTACCAAAGAAGCGTTCCGTAAGATTGCGGTGGTCGAACTTTCATACCGGTCTTTCGGAACGGACATAGGGCAAGTTTTCAATGACATCCGCCAAACGGCACTTTGTATCTCCACACGGGGAAAAGCCGGAGAAGGAGACTTCGACCTGATACAAGACGGAATCATCCGTGTCAAATCATTCATGTACAAGCAGCGTTATCTGATAGACCATGCCATTATTGATGCAGCAAGAGCGGCTTATTTAGCCACGTTAATTGAAAAGGGAATCAATGAAATAGAATCTTATTCCAACAACCCTGCCGATATAAAGGATATGGTCATCCGACCTTCGCTGCCCAACAAACTGAATAAGCTGAGAAGCAACCTACCGGAAGCCTACTACTATTGGGCAAAAACGAGTGAGTTATTGGAAGCATGAAGTTTTACGAACATCGAATGGAAAAGATAAAAGCCGTATTCAACTGGAGCGGGGGAAAAGACTCCGCGCATGCCCTTTGGCGAGCTCGTCAATCGGAGCTATACGACATCGTTGCCCTGCTCACCACAATCAATCGTGACTCGCAACGCTCCAGCATGCACGGTATCCCACTCCCCTTGCTTCAGGCACAAGCAGACAGTATAGGTATTCCCCTGCATATCGTGAATCTCACACCCCAGGGGAACCTTGAAAATTACGCAGAGGCCATGACTTGCGCAGCCCTACATTTCAAGGAGCAAGGAGTAACCCATTTTATTTTCGGGGATATTTACTTGCACGATGTCCGTGCCTACAGGGAGCGACAACTCGCACCACTCGGAATAGAGGTTGTGGAGCCGTTATGGGGAGTAGTCTCCTCGGAAATCGTCATGCAGCAATACCTCGCTTCCGGACTGAAGACGGTCATCGTGACCACGCAAGCCGATGGCTTGGGAATGGATGCCATCGGTCGCGAGGTAGATGCCGACTTTATTGCCTCTCTCCCCAAGGAAATGGATCACAACGGAGAAAACGGAGAATACCACACGTTCTGCTACGACGGACCGATATTCTCCTCACCCGTACTTTTCCGACTGGGAACTCCCTTTAGCCAAAGTTATGACATCCGGCTTGAGGATGGCACGATTCAAACCTATACTTATTGTTTTGCCCATCTTTCCGCCGAACCATAACACGGATTACATTTGCAATCATAAATCAACAATATGGAAAACAAAGGATATATACATGTCTATACTGGCAACGGGAAAGGAAAGACAACGGCCGCATTTGGGCTTGCCATTCGAGTTTTGTGTGCCGGAGGAAGCGTCTTCATCGGACAATTCGTAAAGAACATGAAATATAATGAAACCAAGATCGAACATCTGTTTAACAACGTCCGCATCCAGCAATTCGGTCGGGGGTGCTTTATTGAAAAGAAGCCGGCACAAGAAGATATTGACGCAGCTTATGCGGGATTGGAAAGCTGCAAACAAATTCTCGCTTCGGGAGAGTATAATCTGGTCGTGCTCGATGAACTAACCATTGCCCTGTATTACGAGTTGCTTTCTATTGAGGAGGTATTGACGGCGATTTCTCGACGACATTCCGGGACAGAGTTGGTAATCACGGGACGGTACGCTCCGGCAGAATTGATCGACATAGCCGACTTGGTCACGGAGATGCGAGAAGTCAAACATTATTACACGGAAGGCGTCCTCTCCCGCAACGGGATAGACCGTTAGAGTCCGATCTCCCTACTCGGTCTTGGTTTCACAATCATTCAAATAAAAAATTACGATAAGTTCCAAAATGAAAAGTTCCCTGTTTTAATCGAAAACCACATCACCTAATGACACTCTTTTCGATTAGCGTTTGGCGACATAAACACTCTTACAACAGTCTGCTCAAAGCTGAAATGCACTCCTGCTGTGTAGTCCGGATGTAATCGAAAACGACCGACGGATCGACACTCTTGCCATTTAGCTTGCAGGTTATGTGCAAGTGCTCGCCTGTACTTCGTCCGGTCGAGCCGGTAATACCGACGGCATCACGGGGACGGACTACCGTACCCTTGGCGGTCAGCACCCGTGAAAGGTGGCAATAGCTGACGGTGTAATTTCCGTGCCGCAGGGTCACATACTTGCCGGACGTCTTGTCCTGTCCCACTTTGACGACCACCCCCTCCATCATGGCCAATACCTGCTCGCCCCGTGCGTGCAGGTCGATACCGCCGTGAAACTTCCTCTTTCCGGTAAACGGGTCTTTCCGGTAGCCGTATGGTGATGTAATTCTGATGCGCTGCAATGGATAAGACACACTGAGATAACGGTCAATCCACAACTTCTTACTTTCATCGGCAGGTTTTGTCGAAGTCTCCTGTACAGGAGCCATGCTTTCGGGTGTCGGCTCCGGCTTTTTCATACCCTCCTGCAAGGCTTCTACCTTGTATCTTTCTGGTGTCTTGGCAATCGTGTTGAACTGCGCCTGAGCGGGCATCGTGCAGAATGAAACACCCGATATTGCTATCAGTAAAATTTTTCTCATTCGGCAAAGTTATAACGGGAGTTTTCATGTCGGAAACAAACAGCCGTCATTTCTTGTATTGGTTTGATATTTTGCGTCTATTAGTACGATTTGAATTGAATAATCGTACTAATGAAGATAAAAAACAGCATATTATAACCATTTATATAGCTGTATTTTTGTCCGTCATAATAAGATGTCTCTATCTTTGTATAGTACAATTTTATAATATGAATATAGTATGAAAAAAGTTCAGATTGAATTTGATGAATTACCTTTTCCGACACTGGAACGATTCGGTCTCACACGGGAGATGATTGAGGATTTGCCGATGCGTGTGTTGGACGACATCTGCGATGGTCGGCATTCTCCCGTGCTTCCCGTGCGTGTCACGGACGAGCATGGCGGGCAAATAGAGAGCCGTAGCCGCTTTGCCTTTATCCGCATGGACAACGGTCAGGTGGATGTGGTCTTCTATCCGGCACTGAAATCCTCTCCGTTGGAACGGTATGACGAAGCGCAGCAGAAACAGTTGCTCGACGGCAAGGCGATTGTCGCCGACGTGGAAATGGCGGACGGCCGGAGCAGCAAGGCTTTCGTGCAGATTGACACCGAGACGAAACAGGTGATGTATGTCCCCACGCCCATCATCGCACGCAACCTGAAAGTGCTGGCCGAGGTCATGCGCCTCGGTGCGGTGGAGGTAAACGGGATGCAGCACGGCGAGCCGCTGACGGTCGTCGTGGACGGCGAGTCTGCTACAGTGGGCATAGACCTTCATGCCAAGACCGGCATCCGCTTCTGTTCGGGCGACGCGCAGCAATGGCGCAACCAGCCCAAGCGCGAGTGGGACAAATACACCTTCGGGTGCTACGGTTGCTGGATCATGGACGATGACGGCAACCTTGACTACGTTTCGGAAGAGGACTACACCGAGGAGTTGTGGAACGAACAGAAGAAGAGCGGCGAACGCAACCGTGCGGCAGCCCTCCACAAGTAAAAACAATCAATCCGTAGATTATGGCACAAAACGAATATTATCCCGAAGAGGTACTTGTCGGGAAGATGCAGAGCGGCGAATACGGCTGGCTCGATTACGTCAATCATTTCTCCGCCGACTGGCAGGAGGAATACGCCCGTTACTGCGAGGAAAAGGGGCTTGCTGTCGGCAACGAATCCGCTGCCGAGTTTGTCCGCTTCAAGGACGAACAGCTGGAGGCAGCAATGGAACGCGGCGACGCATAACGAAAACAATCCGACTATGGCGATACGAACGAATACCAATCCCCGGCAGATGGACTTGCAGCCCGAAATGCGCAATATGCTGATGCGTAACGGCCTGCAAGCCCATGTTGCGCTTGATGGTTCAGGGTATCGGCTGGTTGTGCAGGGGCATAATTCTCCGCTGCTGGTCTATCCGATAAGCGAACGTCAGATGTTGGCACTCACGGACTGGGGAACCAATACGGCCAACAAGAAAGCCTACAACGTGCTCACGAGCATCGTGGGCAAAGACTTCTATATGCCCAAGAACTTCGTCCATGCCCGCAATGCCAACGGGCGTGTGGCTATGGGGCTGCACGGCTACCGCATCGGCATCGGCGAGTACGGTCGCATGGGACGGATGGGAATGCCCCCGCCGTTCCTCGGCTGGACGCCACGCAACCAGTGGGGCTTGCACCTGCGCAGGGTCGGCGGCCAACTGTTCTTTCCGGGGCCGTCCATCGTACCCGAACGTCCCGACGGGCGCATGAAGCCCGGCGAGTTGCAATCGGGCGGTTACGGATTCTATTACAAGGGGCATCAACAGGCGCAACCCGTACAGCAACGGGACGTTCTGCAGGACTTGCAGGCGGTCATCACGCCGATGGTCAGCCGTCCGCGCAGCGGGGAACCGGCACGGTCGTACAAGGAGCTTATAGCCTCTCCGGTCTATTTTTCCAACGAGAAATTGGCGGAGTGCCTTGCCTCGCACGGTCTTGTCGTGGATGCGGAAAGGCGGACGCTGACTGTGCAGTCGGAAAGCGTCCAAGCCGATATGGTCTATGACCTGACGGAAAAGGAAGTGAGGACACTGGTTGCCGCACCCATCGAGGAACAACCCGTAGAAAAACGTCTGGAACTGCTGAACGGCATTATCGGGGCTGACTTTTCCGACAAAGTGACGATGGAGGCTCTCAACAGCGATCAACGCATCGCTATCGGCCTGCATCCCGAAGTACAGCAGGATTTGGAACAACGCCAACGGCAGGAGCAGGAGGCTTTCATGCCGGTGGAAACCTCGCTGCAACAGCAAGAGGAATCCATACAGGGCTATGTCGGTGCGGCAGTGGACGGGCGTGACCTCCAGTTTCTGAATGAAAACAAGGGATGGTATCGGGAAGAGAAGCACGGGCGGGAAGTTGAAGTGAGCCAGATAGCCGTTCAACCGGCACAAACCGAGGGGAAATACAGGATGACCGCTGTTATCGACGGTCAGGCTATCAGCCATGAGATAACCCAACGGGATTACGACAAGTTCCTTGCTGTGGATGATTATCACCGGATGAAGCTCTTTTCCAAGATTTTCAGCGAAGTGGACATGAAAACACGCCCGGAAGCACAACGGGGGCTCGGTACGAAAATCTTTGCCGCCCTCACCGCAGGTACGGTAGTCGCGGCGGGTGTCGCGCACGGCATCCACCATCACTGCCATGCCCCGGAGTTCTACGGCGAGTGTTTCGGCGGTCCGCCACGCCCGTACATCAAGCTGGGGGTCGATACACCGAGGGATATGGCCATCCGTTGTTTCGAGGCAGAGATGAACCGTGAAATCAATGATATGAGAATGGGGAGGTAAACCATGAGAGAGGGCGAACTGACTTATGACGATTTTCTGCGCAGGCTGAACATTCAGGACGTGCTTATCGACGCGGGCTATCACCTGAACCGGCGCGACGGCCTGCGCTATCCCTCGTATGTCCGGTTGGACAGCGAGGGGCGGCGCATCCGCAACGACAAGTTCATTGTCACGCAGCAAGGGAAATGCTGTTTCAAACCGCAACAGCAGAAGTCGTATAACATCATTTCCTTTATCAAGGAGCATCCGCATTTTTTTGCGGAATACCGTACAGGCGTGTCTCCCGACCGACTGGTAAACCTTGTCTGTAACCGGTTGCTGAACCATCCCGTCGCTGACCGGGACATCCGGATTATCCAGCCTAAACGGGATGTGAAGCCGTTTGACATGGCGGATTACGACATTCACCAGTTCAATCCGCAGGATCGGGCGACACAAAAGAAGTTCTATCCGTTCTTCAAGCATCGGGGCATCGACCTTTACACGCAGTATGCCTTTCATCGGAACTTCTGTCTGGCGACGAAGCATCGTGAGGACGGCATGAAATACACCAACCTCGCCTTTCCGCTGACCGTTCCGAAAGATACGGGACAGGTTGTCGGTCTGGAAGAGCGAGGCCGCCCTCGCATGGATGGCAGCGGCAGTTATAAAGGGAAGGCGGAAGGGAGCAATTCGAGCCAAGGGTTATGGATTGCCAGCCCAGCCAAAACTACGCTTACCGAAGCCAAGCATATCTACTGGTTCGAGAGTGCATACGACGCGATGGCCTATTACCAGCTTCATCAGGCCAACGACAAGGATTTGCGGAAAGCGGTCTTCATATCTACCGGCGGTAACCCGACGGTGGAACAGATGCGGGGTGTCCTCACGCTCTCGCTTCCTGCCAAGCAACACATCTGTTTCGATACCGACCTTGCGGGAATCGAGTTTGCCAAGAACCTGCAACAGGAGATGTACCGGGTTGTCCGTTCCACCATCGAGGAGACACCGGAGCGGAAGCCTTATCTGGATTCCGTTACTGACGGCAAGAACCTCGATGAAGGTGACATAGACCTGTTGCCCGACGCTTTGCGGTCGAGCTACGGGAAATATGAATCCGCATGGGAAGAAGCCATGTCGATGCGTTCGAGCGGCCTGTGCCATCCGGACGACATACGGGAACAGACGGATATCATGAACGGAAATTACAAGGAGTTCCGTGAAGGATTGCGGGAGTTCCTCGGTCTGGACAAGGCGAATGACGCCTCTTTTGTCCGTGAACAGCCTACCTATCCCAACAAGGACTGGAACGAACAGCTTTTGGCCGAGCAGAAACAGGAAGAGACGGTCGATGAGACACAGGCGAGAGAACAGTCACCGGAAGAGGAACAACAAACACACTTTCGCCGATGATGACCGATGCACCCACAGGACATTTCCAAAGTATCGTGCTGCAACCGCACGCCGGACAGTTCGTTATCGACGAGCTGCCCGCAATCGTATTGTGCTGTGCAGCATGGGTGTATGGTGGCATGGAGGGACTGCCTCTGACAGCTCTTGCCGTATCGGTTGCCGCATTGCTTGCTTTGGTATTGCTGTACCGTTTCATCTATCTGCGCCGGACACGCTACCACATCGGTAGCGAGCAGCTTATCAGCAGGCATGGGGTGCTGTCCCGGAAGACGGACTACATGGAACAATACCGTATCGTGGACTTTGTGGAACACCAAAACCTCATGCAGCAGCTTTGCGGATTGAAGACGGTACGCATATTCTCGATGGACAGGAATACGCCCCGGCTTGATTTGGTAGGTATCAGACACAACTTCGATGTGGTAACGCTTATCCGGGAACGGGTCGAGTATAACAAACGAAAAAAGGGAATATATGAAATCACGAATCATTAGCCTGGTCATTTTTGCCGTCTGCATGATGCCACACTGGGCGAAAGCACAAATCACGGCATCCAATCCGTTGGAATGGATGGCGTTGGCCGAGGGCAACGAGGTCATCAATGACCAGATAGAGAAACAGATAAACGGTCAGACGAAGACAGCGATGCTGCAGAACAGCATCGCCGCCGAGTTCAACCGCATTCACAAATGGGAGAAGCAATATAACAGCTATCTCAAGACGGCAAGCGGCTACGCTTCGTCGCTGAAAGCCTGCACCCACCTCTACAACGACGGCGTGAGAATCTTTCTCACGTTAGGGAAACTGGGCAACGCCATCAGGAACAACCCGCAGGGCATCATTGCCTCCATAAGCATGAACAACCTCTATATCGAGACGGCAACGGAACTGGTATCGGTCTTCACACTCCTGAATGACGCAGTGGCCAAGGGCGGCAAAGAGAATATGCTCACGGGAGCGGAACGCAGCAAGACCCTGTGGGCGTTGAACGACAAACTTTCGGCTTTCAGCCGGAAGCTACACCTGCTCTACCTGAGCATACGATACTATACCCTCAATGACATGTGGAACAATGTGACGGCCGGGATGCTCGACCGCAACAATGGGGAGGCGGCACGGATGGCCATGACCCGTTGGCGCAGGGCTGCCGTCCTCGCACGATAAAAACGGAACTGACAATGAAACGGACGATTTGGATAGGCATCTTATTGTTGTGCATCGGCATCGGCAAGGCACGGGCGCAAAACGACCCTGTACTGGCCGGAATGATCCTGCTCTATACCGACAAGGCGGAAAAGGAGCTGAAGAACCAGGAGAAAGTCATGCTGATGCAGACCACCGGACACCTGTGGACGAAAGAGGAAGTGAAAGCCACGACCGACCTGCAACGGGAGTTCAACAGCTATCTGGACTCTTTCCGGTCGATAGTCTGCTACGCGGCGCAGATATACGGTTTCTATCACGAAATATCGAAGCTGACGGATAACATGGGTGACTTTACCAGACAGGTGAGCCGGAACAGCTCCCATGCGTTGGCCGTCGCCCTCTCCACGCAACGAAACCGGATTTACCGGGAACTGATCATGAACAGCGTGGAGATTGTGAACGACATCCGCATGGCGTGCCTTTCGGACAACAAGATGACGGAGAAAGAGCGCATGGAAATCGTATTCGGCATCCGTCCGAAGCTCAAGATGATGAACAAGAAACTGCAACGGCTGACCAAGGCGGTGAAGTACACGACAATGGGCGACATCTGGCGTGAAATCGACGAGGGAGCACGTCCGGTGGCCGGCAAACGGGACATAGTGGAAGCTGCCAAGCGACGCTGGCGGCAGATTGGAAGAAATGTAAGACCTTAAAAAACAGACAATGTATGGGCGTTTGGAGTACACTATTGAAATATGGCGGCAAGGCCGCAAAAGGTGTCGGTACGGCAACGGCGGCTACCGGCAAAAGTATGGGTAAGGCAGTGCTGCACCCTTCGCAGACCTTGCGTGGTGCAGGACAGGCAGTCAAGACAGCGACTATCGGCGGTGCGGTCGGTTATGTGGGCTGGGAGAAGCTGACCACCGACAAAAGCGTGGTGCGTATCGTGAGCGATGCCGTTGTGGGCGAATCCGTCACGGATACCATTGCAGGCACGGCGGACGGCGTGCGTGAACTAACGGGCAAGGCCGGAGAAGCCGTCAGTTCGGTCAGCGGTGCGGTAACCGGCATCGACAACAAACTGAACGGCGTGTCGAACTTTTTGCGACAGGCCTCCGGTGGCGGAGGTCTTGATATGTTCGGCAACTTTTTCCGCAACCTTGGCAGCGGCAACGTGTCAGGGTTGAGCATCGCCGGACTGGTTGCGGCGGCGTTCCTCATATTCGGACGCTTCGGCTGGCTGGGCAAGATTGCCGGCGCATTTCTCGGCATGATGCTCATCGGCAACAATGCGGGTGTCTTCCGCACGCCGGAGACAGAAAACGTGCAACGTACCCGTACACCTGACTTTTCGGCAGGGGAACAGGCACATGGCGGAGGAATGAGAAGATAGAATACGAATCAAAATGGAAACAGCATGAAATATACAGAAGAAATGATCCTGCAATCCGATAGCGGTTATTGTATGCCTTTCGAGGAACAGCAGGGCAAAGACGTGGAGCTGTCGCTCGGCTACGGCGAACAGACCGACCCGGTGACGGGCGAGAAATTCTTTCATCACGGCATTGACTTCAACGTGCGGTGCTATATGCTTTCCGCCCTTGCCAGCGGCATTGTGTCGGGCGTGGGCAACGATTCCGGACACGGCATCTGCCAGACCATCCGCTACGGGGAATATGAGGTGACATACGGAAACCTGTCCAATGTCTTCGCCCAATTCGGACAGCGTGTAAAGGCCGGACAGACGGTAGCTTTGAGCGGTGACAAACTGCACATGACCGTCCGCTTCAAGGGCGATGAACTGAATCCGTTGGAATTCTTGACAATGCTGTACGGGAATATCCAGGCAATGCGTCAGGCCGGCGGACACGAAACCGACTATCCCTCCGGTGTAGAGATGGAACTGGGAACCGATTATGACCGGGATAAGAGAGAGATAGAGGAACTGATGCTGCGCTTCCTGCCGCACTATATGGAGGATTTGCGGCATTGAGCATACACCTTGCCCCGAAATACGGAGCAGTCGCTACGCCACATCTTCACGGTGGGTGCGATGAAGGAGTATTTCTACGAGAATATGCCGAGCATGGCCAATCCGCTCGGACTGGGACATAAGGCCATGCCGCTGGCCTGCAAGGTGCAGAACCTCCTGATTGCGGATTTCCTGCATTACCTCGCCCTGCGGCATGATGTGTACCTCTCCACTGCGGGCAGTGACATAAAAAAAAACTCCATGACGAAGCCCTGACCTATGGCGGCATCATAGACCCGTTGGCGGAACTGGACATCGACATACAGAGTTTCGACATACCGAGGCTTGTCACGGTCTATCCCGACCGGGCGGGTGTGCGCTGGTGGACGAAGGCATGGTTCAACAACAGGGAAGAGGGCGAGACATCCGTCGAAATCGAACGGGAGCAGGCGATACGGTTCATGCAGGACAACATCGAAAAGGACGCATGGCTGGAAGAGTTCTTTCCCCGGCAGATGGAGGTTTACCACAACGCCATCGAGCAGACGAAAGAACAGTTATTGAAACAGATAAATATATAATACACAATATGGATGGAATCAAACATAGCCGGCAATTCGCAGAAATGGAACGCCTCGTGAGCGACTATTTCCACTGCCACCTTGCGCCCGTCATGTCGAAGACACAGGCTTACCTCACGAAGAAACAGGGCGAGGAAATGAGGGAGTATTCCACCTCTTTGGGCGGCATACTCAGCGCGATGGCGTCTGCGGCACAGCCGATGGGCGACCCGTACCAGGTACTCAAGGTCACGGGCGAATGGAACTCGAAGACAACGGAGGACTATATCGGAATGTGCAAGGCGGAGATTACCGGCTCCAAAGAGATACAGCAAGACCTCGCATACATGGCCGGGCAATGGCGCGATACTGTCGTGCAGGAAATCGGGCGCAAGCGTTACGATGAACTGTCGGAACAATTAGGCGGCGACCTTGCCTATGCCTATATGGACTACCGGGTGGAGGAACTGATGATCGACCGGCTGGTCAAGGAGCGTATGCCGAAATCGTCAGCCGACTACATCATCCGCAAAGCCGCAGAATCAAGCCTGCTTGGACTTTCGCAGACCTTCAACCGCTCGCCGCTTGCTGTGGAAATCGAGGCACGGGGCGAAGCCGCCTACCGTCCGAAAGGATGGGAAAAAGGCGCGGGTCGGGTACTGGGCGCAACGGCAGATACCGTGATGATGGGAGGCGTGGGTTCGTGGGCAACACTGGCGAAGTTTGTCGGGGCGGACGTGGCTATCTCGGCAGTCGCCTCACGCTTCGAGCCTGAAAAGCCTGATACGCTTTCTGTGGAAGAGTGTATAAGCAAAGGGGTGTTCGGCAGCGAACGGAACGTATTTACGGACTTCCGCAAGGAGGCTGCAACGGTACAGACGGGTGACAGTGCGCTCATCGTGGCCGCCAACGAGCGGTTGAAGAAGAAAATACCGGTGATGGATTTCAGTTTCCCGAAGTGGATGCAGACACCAAAGTTTACCCCTTTCCAAATGCCAGAAATACCCGGACACCCTGAAAAGAAGAATGAACGTGCCGAACGGTACAAGGATGTGCCGCTGGTCGTCGCTCCCGGACAGGAAGAAGCCTATTTGAAGCATTTGGAGAAATATAAGAATGCAACGGCTGTAACTGCCAAAAAGGAATCAACGCAGCCGGAGACGGAACAGAGGGAAAAAGTGGAGAAAGAGGAACGGCAGGTGGTTATTCCACGTGAGGAAGAAAAGCAAGAGAGAGAGGCTGTGCAGACCAACACGAACGGATGGAGCGGATTGCTCAGTACGTTGGGATTAGAGGGATTGGGCGATATCACGGGCAACCTCGGATATGTCATGGCCATGCTGCCCGACATCCTGTTGGGGGCTTTTACCGGCAAGACACAATCGTTGCGCTTTGGGGACAACCTGCTGCCGATAGCGAGTATTGTGGCCGGTCTG
>URMA01000044.1 GCA_900548875.1 uncultured Porphyromonadaceae bacterium
CGACCCTAACCTTGGCAAGGTTATGCTCTACCAACTGAGCTATTTTCGCATTTGCTTTAGTTCCCTTTTGCGGTTGCAAAGATAGGTACAATTTATATTTCCAGCAAGTTTTTCATGCACTTTTTTTCAACTTTTTCGCTTATCAAATCTTAACAGACTAACAAGCAAGACATTGCAAGAATCATTTTTTATATCCCCGCAACTGGCTGAAGAATTCCTGACGCATGTTGAAATCATCGAACACTCCACAATACTCTACAGTAGCCGTAGAGCTGTTCTCTTTTTCCACTCCACGCATCTTCATACACATGTGATCGGCTTCACAATAAACGATAACGCCTTTCGCCCCGAGTTCCTTGTAAAGAACATAACAGACCTCTCTCGTCAGGCGTTCCTGCACCTGCAACCGACGGGCATAGACATCGACAATACGAGCCACCTTGCTCAAACCGACCATTCCTTCACCCGGAACATATCCGATGGAAATTTCTCCGTAAAATGGTAAAATATGATGCTCACACAATGAATAAAACTCAATACCTTTCACTATCACCATTTTTGAGCCCGAATATTCGAAGATGGCAGAATTCACAACTTTCTTGGGATCCTTCCGATATCCGGAAGTCAGGAACGACAGAGCTTTAGCTGCCCTCATAGGAGTCTTTTTCAAACCATCGCGTTCCGGATTTTCACCAATAAGAGTAAGTATGCTTTTATAATGTTCTGCTATCTGCTCAACAACGGACATATCAAGCCCGTCAATCATCTGCTTCTGTTCTTGCATCATTCAATAATTATAATTCTGTCCCTGACAATGACCATCTCACCGGCCAAAGATGGGAACTTGACTTTCAAATCCTCCAATGCTATTTCTGCCTCTTCACGTGTCAGATAATTACCCACACGTAAACGCCAATACGGCGCCTTATAGGCCAAATAGGTTCCAATTAAAGGATAAATTCCAGAAATTTCACCCGCAATCTGCTCAGCACGCTGTTTGGCCGAACGCTGGCGATTGTCCGAATAAACCTGAATTCTGTAGCCTGCCCGATGGACAACCGTAGTACCCACCCCAATTTCCGGAGCATCCTCTTTCGTAGTAGTCGTATCACGGACCAACATTTCATTCAGTTTTGCTGACTGGGAAATCCTTACATTACCATTAGAACGGACTCTAATTGAATCCACTATGGACCGCACAACGTTTTTCCCGCTGTCCGGCAACACATTTTCGCCCGATATTGCGGATGACCCCAGCAATAAGGCACAGCATAGTATGACAGTTTTCGGAAAATCCATATTATATAAATAAAATAGGCTACAAAAATAATGATTTTTATTCATTTTTCGTAGCCTATTATAAATTATGTGCAGCTAAAATTAGAATGCATCAACGATGCCCATGAATGATTCAGCTTCCAAAGCTGCGCCACCAATCAAGCCACCGTCAACATTCGGTTTAGCAAAAAGTTCTTTTGCATTTGTCGGCTTGCAGCTGCCACCATAAAGGATAGAAGTGTTGTTTGCAACTTCTTCACCATATTTAGCTGCAATAGTAGAACGAATAAACGCATGGATTTCTTCAGCCTGGTCAGCTGTTGCAGTCTTGCCAGTACCGATAGCCCAAACCGGTTCGTAAGCAAGAATAATCTTGCCGAAATCTTCAGCAGAAAGGCCAAACAAAGAATCTTCAACCTGAGCCTTAACTACGTCAAAATATGTTCCATTTTCTCTTTCTTCAAGAACTTCACCGATACAGAAAATAGGAGTCAAGCCGTTAGCCAAAGCCAAAGCTACTTTTTCCTTCAGGATTTCTGCAGTTTCGTGATAATATTGACGACGTTCTGAGTGACCAAGAATTACATATTTTGCACCTGTAGAAGCAACCATAGCAGCTGATACTTCACCCGTATAGGCTCCTTTTGCCTTGTCTGCACAGTTTTCTGCGCTCAAGCCCAACTTAGTTGAGTCAATGACAGCATTAACAGATGCCAAGTGAGTGAAAGGAACACCAATAATTACATCGCAGTTCGGAGTGCGAGTTTTCAATGCTTCGTTTACTTCTTTTGCCAACTTTACACCTTCTTCAAGTGTAGTGTTCATTTTCCAGTTACCTGCAACAATATTCTTTCTCATTGTTATGAAAATTAATGTTATTGATAGAATTTATTTCTTCTGCAAATTTACGGTTTTATTTTGATTCCGCCGCATTCGTATACCAAATTTAATTACCAGTCCCAAACGATTTACCAGCAACAGCATACCGCCCAGCACGCCGAGAGCTATCGTCAGCACCAGCAGGACTTTACCATGGTCGGCCAAAGCCACATCTTCATCACCGAACGACACGTCGAAAAGCTCCGGCAGTTCTTCCGACTCGATACTGTCCAATGTTGACTTCCAGACAATTTTTCCGTCCAACACCCGCACAATGGCCGGATTACCACGCGCAATTGTTTTCAACATGGAATCGTCCATCGTAAAAATCGGATAATCGGCAAATGCAAATTCCTTCCACTTGGCGATTTCTTCACTGGAGCCACTTGTCAGGCAAACCAGCGACACGCCCGATTCCGAAGCGTATTCATTCATGTCGTTTATCCGAAATGTAGTCGACACATCAATGCCGGAAATATTGGGAATCAAAACAAGAACAACGTCACCTTCCTGGGGCAAGACTTCAGCCGACACCTCCCTGTCACCGTCATAAATAGCGATAGGTTCTACATGCTGTTCCGTATGCTCGGACGCAGCCGTTTTTTTCACGGGTTTTCTGTCGACAAAATTCCAGCTGTCGTCAGGCAGACTGTCCAGCATAAATTCACGCTGCACCCCGCCCTTTTCATAAATAAATACAAAATCGTCCTCTCCATCATCCACATTGGATGCGATAATTTCCGTCCCGATTTTATAAGGACGGAAATCAATGAGAGGCTGTACGTAGTATCCCCAGTAAATAATAATCAGAAGATAAACTGAGGGCAAAACAACCGTCATCCACTGAACAGCCGGGCCATACAGACTACGTACCCTTTTGTTGTTGTTCAACATAAACACCAATCCGACAGTCAGCAGGACATTTTTCCAAAAAGTGGCCTGATTCGACAACACCAGAGCATCGCCAAAGCACCCACAGTCGGATACCGGATCTGCCATCCAAACATAGAATGTCAACGGCAGCATAAACGCCATTGTCAGCAGCCCCAAAATAACAGCTGCCCGACGAAAGGATCCAATCACAAGCAGGACGCCTAACACAAATTCAAACAACGGAACGAAACCCGATGCCAATCCTGCAAATGGTTTGGCCCAATCCCAACCAAAAGCAGTAAGGTAATCCCCTATCTTATAATAGAATCCCCAAATGTCAACCCCCTTGACAAAACCGGAGAAAACAAACGTACCACCAACTACAAGCCGGCAAAGCAGCACCAACAAATTCCGCCACGTCAGCCACGACTTGAATTTAGCACGCCAGCCATTACTCTCCATACTCAAGTTTTATCAAGGCAAACAATGAGTAATTAATCATATCCATATAGTTGGCATCAATGCCTTCAGAAATCAATGTATGTCCTTGATTGCGTTCTATCTGTTTGGTTCTAAACAATTTGGTCAAAATCAAATCCGTATACGAGCTGATACGCATCAGACGCCACGCCTCATCATAATCATGATTTTTGGCCAGCATCAGCTGCTTGGTTTTCTCCATATTCTGATCGTACAGTTCCTCTGCTTCTTCAATCGGCATTTCTCCAGAATCACTGTATCCCAATTCCAACTGAATCAGCCCGATTATTCCATAATTCACGATTGCAATAAATTCCGGACGGACACCTTCTCCAACCATGGAACATCCCTTAATCTCCAACGAACGGATACGGGTTGCCTTGATGAACAGCTGGTCTGTGATGGATTCGGGACGCATAATGCGCCACGATGCTCCATAATCCTGCAGTTTCTTCACAAAAATATCCCGGCAAATAGCAATTACGGCATCAAATTGGGTATTTGTATCATTTTGTTTTTCCATAAGCGTACACATTACATTTACTGCAAAGTTAATACAATGACTTAGCTTTTAAAACAGTCGCTTCACTTTTTATAAAGTAAAGACAATAAAAAATGGAGTCTTGGCTATAACCAAAGCTCCATTTTTCACTTGTTCGTTTAACGACTATTTTACTTGAGTTTCTCAATCTTTTCAGCCAACTGTGCCTTTGTTGCCGTTCCCACATGGCGGTCAACGACTTCTCCATTTTTCAAGAACACAAGTGTCGGTATATTGCGGATAGAGAATTTGTCACACGGATCGGAACATTCATCAACATTACATTTGTAAATATCAACTACGCCTTCGTATTCTGCTGCCAATTCATCGACAATCGGTGATATCTTCTTGCAAGGGCCACACCATTCTGCCCAAAAATCAATCACGACAGGAGCACCTGCACCTATTACCGACTCAAAATTGTCGTCAGTTAATTCTTTTGCCATTTTTATTATTTGTTTTTATTGTATTAAAGATGCTACAAAGATAGGACTATTTTTAATATTTCGCCATGATTTTATTTTTTAATTTCATAGTCAACACCCATCTCTTCCAATTCAAGAAGTAACTCCTTGTTCAGCAATATTTTTTCATCGGAAGACATCAGAACAGACTTCTTTTCACGTGAATTTTCGATATTCACATACAAATCTGACATGGGCTTTTGCTCCGGATCAATGTAACGGTCCAGCAACGACTGCAAGGATGTATTCTCCATATCAGCCTCAGCAATATTGAGCTGAATGCCTTTCACGACATCGCCTTTTTTCGATTCCATCAGCTGAATACCTTTCACATACATTCGCAAGTTGTCATTGAAGCGCGACTGCCTGTAGCCGATTGTCACCATAATGATGTTGCCGACAACGGCATAGCGCATGAAATCCACAAAATCCTGACCAAAGAGGCGTATTTCGGCCGACCCCGTATAATCCTCAATCTTCACAATGCCGAACTGACTGTTGGTTTTTGCCGAAGTCAGCGTTTTAGCTTCTACAACGAGTCCGCCAAGCACATATTCCGTATCTGGCGACTGCGGCAGAGAGGAATTAAAGTCCTTTGCGTGCAAATTGCACCCATATTCAACTTCTATATAATAAGAATCCAACGGATGCGCCGACAAGTACATACCCACCAAATCCTTCTCCCAATTCAATCGTATGATATCTGCCTTTTTCGGGCGATGCGGCGGTTCAGGCTTGGCCGTTTCAATCACCTCGGAATCACCAAACAAAGACGAAGTCGCATTAGCCTTGTTCAGCTGATACATCTGGCCGTATTTGACAAGTAACTCATCGAAAGCCACCGAATTGTCCTCAGCTTTCCCAAAATCTTCACGCGAAACATTGGGGAAGCAATCAAAAGCACCGGCCAATGCCAAATTTTCCAACACTTTCCGGTTGCAGGTGCTCAAATTAACGCGCTCCACCAAATCATATATCGACTTATATTCTCCATGTGCTTCGCGCTCCTCAAGTATCGACTGCACGGCATTTCCGCCTACACCCTTTATCGCAGCCAGACCGAAACGAATTTCACCTGCCTTGTTTACACTGAACTTGGCGCGGCTTTCGTTGATGTCCGGGCCTTTTACCGGTATCTTCATCGCCTTGCATTCATCCATAAACTTGCTCAATTTGGTAATATCGTTCAAGTTTCGGCTCAACACCGCAGCCATATATTCTGCCGGATAATTAGCCTTTAGGTATGCTGTTTGGAACGCAACCCAACTGTAGCAAGTCGCGTGACTCTTGTTGAACGCATAGGAAGCAAACTTTTCCCAGTCGGCCCAAATTTTTTCAAGCACCTTCTCGTCGTAACCGTTTGATTTTCCACCATTGATGAACAATGGTTTCAATTCAGCCAGCTTGTCGGCGAGTTTCTTACCCATCGCCTTACGCAATCCGTCAGACTGACCGCGGGTAAAGTTGGCAAGCAATCGCGAAAGCAACATCACCTGCTCCTGATAGACAGTAATGCCATAGGTATCCTTCAGATATTTTTCCATGATTGGAATATCGTATTCGATAGGTTCCAATCCATGCTTACGCGCAATGAACTGAGGAATATATTCCATAGGTCCCGGACGATACAAGGCGTTCATGGCTATCAAATCTTCGAAAGTTGAAGGCTGCAACTCGCGCAGATATTTCTGCATACCGGCCGATTCAAACTGGAATGTACCGGTGGTCCGTCCTTCACAGTACAGCTGATATGTTTTTGGATCGTCGATAGGCACATTGTCGATATCAACCACTTCGCCTATCCGCTCCTTAATATTGTCAAGAGCCTCCTTGATGATAGAAAGCGTTTTCAACCCCAAGAAGTCCATTTTAATCAAACCGGTTGATTCGATCACCGAACCTTCGTACTGAGTCACAAGCACCTTTTCGCCATCCTTGTCGGTAGCGGTTGCAACCGGCACCCAATCCGTAATATCGTCGCGGCCAATGATCACACCACAGGCATGAACACCCGTATTACGCACATTTCCTTCAAGGGCCAATGCATACTTCAGTGTTTCACGCACAGCGGGAGAACCGTAATTCAACTCATTCTGTAATTCAGGAACAAGTTCGTAGCAATTCTTCAAATTAATTTTCGGTGATTTTCCATCAACTTCCGGCAGACGGTCCGGAATCATTTTCGTAAGCCGGTCACTTTCAGAAAGCGGCAACCGCGTAACACGCGCCACATCCTTTATGGCCGATTTCGCTGCCATCGTACCGTAGGTTATGATGTGAGCCACTTTTTCGGCACCATATTTTGCCGTCACGTAACGCAAAACTTCCGCACGTCCGTCATCATCAAAGTCAATATCAATATCAGGCAAGGAAATACGGTCAGGGTTCAAGAAACGTTCGAACAGCAAATCGTATTTAATCGGGTCAATCTGAGTAATTCCCAGGCAATAGGCAACGGCGGAACCGGCAGCAGAACCACGGCCTGGACCCACCGAAACCCCTATTCTTCGTGCAGCAGCTATAAAGTCCTGCACAATCAGAAAGTAACCCGGGAAACCCATATTCTTGATAGTGTCCAACTCAAACTCAAGACGCTCTGTCTGCTCTGCCGTCAATGAATCACCCCAGCGTTTTTTAGCACCTTCAAAAACGAGGTAACGCAAATATTCATTATTGTCATTAAACCCTTCCGGCAACGGGAAATTCGGCAGAATCGGGTCGTGATTAATAGAATACCGTTCCACCTTATTCAAAACTTCCACCGTATTGTCGAGCGATTCAGGAATATCGGCAAAGAGTTCGTTCATCTCCGCCTGGGTCTTCATCCACTCCTGCTTGCTGTAGGTCATACGGTTTTCATCGTCCAAATAAGTTCCCGTTGACACACAAATCAAACGGTCGTGGGCTTCGGCATCACTTTCATTGACGAAATGCACATCGTTTGTACAAACGAGCTTTATATTATGCTTTCGCGCAAACTCCAAAAGCACGGCGTTCACTTTCTGCTGTGCAGGATAGACGCTATGATTGGCATTCGGGACCGTCGCCTTATGGCGTTGAAGTTCCAAATAATAGTCATCACCAAAAACCTCTTTAAACCACAATACGGAAGCCTCGGCCTCTTCAATACGATCCTGCATAATCAGACGCGGAATCTCACCTCCCAGACAGGCCGAACAGACGATCAACCCCTCATGATGGAGCTTCAGTTGCTCCTTGTCAGTTCGCGGGTGATAATAATAGCCTTCCGTCCAAGCTTTTGAAACAAGTTTTATCAGATTATGATATCCCTGTTCGTTTTTTGCCAGAACAACCAAGTGACGTCCTGTATCCTTTTTCGATTCACGATTTGTCATCTGCTTGTCAGCGACATACATCTCACAACCAAAAATAGGAATGAAAATTTTCTTTTTGGCCGCTTCCAATTCCGCCTCGGCTGCAACCACAGCAGCGTCGTCGACAGTGTCAGCCGATTTCAGTTCCTCTATCTGTTTCTTGAGATTTTTTATCAATTTGTCCGTATCCCCATTCTTTTTCTTCACATAGTCGAAAAACTCCTTGATACCGAACATATTACCATGGTCAGTCAAGGCAAGCCCCGGCATACCATCGGCTATCGCCTTATCAACCAACGATTTAATGGCAGCTTGTCCGTCAAGTACCGAATATTGGGAGTGAACATGTAAATGTACAAATGGATGCATAATCTATATTTCTGTTTTTGGATTTGTAAAGTTAATCAAAGCATTTCATTCCATGATAACGAGAAAAAGATTATACCAAAATTTAACATTTTCGACATTGCCCCTCACTGCAATTTTCCAAAAATTGAAATAGTTTTTGTAGTTTTGCACCATAAATATATGTAACATCAGAAATCGTGATATATCCGCAATCTTTAGAATCAAAAATAGGGTTCGACGGGGTTAGAGCCATCATAGGGAATCTCTGCAACAACAGCCTGAGCAAAGACAAATGCAAAGAAATGAATTTCTCTTCCGACTTTGGCCAGGTCCTTACCCAACTCCAACAAACCAATGAATATCTTACCATCCTCAACACCGGGGAAGATTTTCCCAACGGTAACATTTACGACCTTCGGGAGGAATTGGGACGGGTACGCATCATTGGCGCATATCTGACAGAAGCCGAACTGTTCCAACTGGGGCAAACGCTTTCCACAGCAGCCGACATCTGCGCATTTTTTACCGAAGAACGCAGCAACAAATTTCCCCAACTCCGTAAAATAGCAGAGGAAGTGACCACTTTCCCTGAAATTCTGCGCATCATAACGGCGGCCATTGACAAGTTCGGAAACATGAAGGACAATGCTTCGCCGACACTTATGGATTTGAAACGGTCGCTTCAATCGACGGCAAGCAGTGTGAACGGAATGATGCAACGCATCATGTCGCAATGCAAGCAAGAAGGCTTTCTGGAAAAAGACTCCTCACCCGTGGTGCGCGACGGCCGTCTTGTGATTCCGGTATCACCGATGCACAAACGAAAAATAAAAGGTATTGTCCACGACGAATCAGCCACCGGCAAGACCATCTTTATTGAGCCGGCTGAAATTGTGGAAGCCAACAACCGTATCAGGGAACTGGAAGCCGACATCCGCCGTGAAATCATCCGAATTCTAACAGAAATAACCGACAAAATACGCCCGTCGCTGGGTGATTTGTTCGCTTTATACAAAATCATCGGAATTTTTGATTTCATCAGAGCCAAAGCAATCTTTGCACAGGAAATCAACGCCACACTTCCACATATCTCCGATACACAGGAAATTGAATGGTACAATGCCATCCACCCGATGCTATTTGTCACACTGAAGAAGTTGAACAAGGAAGTTGTGCCGCTGACTATAAAATTGGACAAAGAGAACCACATTCTTTTGATTTCCGGTCCGAATGCAGGGGGAAAATCCGTCTGTCTGAAAACGGTGGGCATAGTCCAATACATGTTGCAATGTGGCATTCTCCCTCCCGTATACAGCAATTCGCATTTCGGAATTTTCGACAACCTTTTTATCGACATTGGCGACGAGCAGTCTATTGAAAATGAATTGAGCACATACAGTTCGCATCTTTCCAACATGAAATTCTTCATGCAGAAAGGCAATGCAAAGTCGCTGATTCTGATTGATGAGTTTGGAGGCGGTACAGAACCGCAGATAGGTGGAGCCATCGCACAGGCAATATTGCACAAACTGAACGATGCCGGAATTTTTGGTGTCATCACTACACACTATCAAAATCTGAAAAATTTTGCCAACGACACTCCAGGCATTGTTAATGGCGCCATGCTGTACGACCGCCACCTGATGAAACCACTTTTCCAACTCTCCGTTGGCAATCCAGGCAGTTCCTTCGCTGTAGAAATTGCCCGGAAAATCGGAATACCTGCCGATGTTATTGACGAAGCGGAATCCATTGTCGGCTCCGACTATATCAACATGGACAAATATCTGCTTGACATAGCCCGCGACAGAAAGTACTGGGAAAACAAGCGTCAGGACATCCGTATCGAGCGGAAAAAACTGGAAAGCCTCGTTGCCCGTTATGAGAACGACATCGAACGGCTGAAAATCGAACGGAATCTCATTCTCAAAGAAGCAAAAACCGAAGCGAAGGAAATCATTTCCAGCAGCAACGCTTCGATAGAAAACGCTATCCATGAAATAAAGAAGGCGCAAGCGGAAAAAGAGCGGACCAAAGAAATCCGAAAACAGATCGAAGAACTCAAAACTCGCCTTGCCAACGACAACACGGACAGCGAGTCTTCTGCAAAACTTGACGAACTTTCCGCTAAAATCCGAAAAAAGAAACATAAACACGAAAAGCAGGTTTCCGTACAGCCACAAGCCGAAGAAAAACCGCTTGCTGTAGGCGACAGTGTCACCATCGACGGAAGTAATTCCGTAGGTGAGATCATTGAAATCAACGGAAAGAATGCCATCGTCACATTCGGCATTTTCAAATCGACAGTACAACTGTCCAAACTGAAACGGACATTGCGCAAAGCGACAGCGACCACTGCCCAAAAAGATTCGTTCATATCTTCGTCGACAACAGACGACATGAGAAAAAGGCAGCTCAACTTCAAACAGGAAATTGACGTGAGAGGAATGAGAGCCGACGAAGCCATTCAGGCCGTTTCTTACTTTATTGATGATGCAACCCAATTCAACGTCAAGCAGGTCCGGATTCTGCATGGTACCGGCTACGGAATTCTTCGACAACGCATCCGCGAATATCTCAACACCGTGCCGAGCGTCAAATCGTTCAAGGACGAGCACGTTCAATTCGGCGGTGCCGGCATAACCGTTGTCACACTCAATTAGCCAATATATTCCATCAAAAACAGAAAGCGGAAACCACTCATCATGATTTCCGCTTTTTGCTTTTATAAGATATCCAATTAATCCTTCAGCTTTTTCAGAACCTTGTTGTCTACAGTCACTTTATATTTCTTGCGCAACTGAGTCACCCATTCGTCTTCAAGGTAATTCTGATAGTCGGCTACCACTTGACCACGAACATCACTCATTTCTTCAGGCTGTGCAAGCACCTTTCCGCCATAAACGAAATAGTCGCTGTATTTCTTTTCCGGCTTTACGCGAGGACCGCCGAACTTCTCAGAGTCGACCATAGCATTCTCGCCTTCTGCTACCAGGACTTTCTCCACTTTGATATACTTGCCATAGTCACGGCGAAGAACACGTACCAGACTGTCCTCACCAAGAGTCTTCAAACGAGCCTTGACTTCACGAGAGATGGAGTCACCGGTTGTTTGAATCAAGAACCCTTTGTATTTAGGAGCGTTCCATTTATATGCGTCGCGATGGTCATTGAAGTATTTAGTCAAACCTTCAACATCTGTCGAAGCCTTATCCCAAACATTCCGATTGCTGATTTCAAACAATAGCATACCGTCGCGATACTCGTTTACCAAATTGCGGAATTCCGGATTGTTCTTTTCCAACATCTGACGTTCGTATTCAGCCACCTCACGGTCGATTACACGGTTGGTGCGGGCATCAAGAATGTTCCAAGCCAAATCGTCGCGTGCCACTCCTACATTCTTCAACTCGGCAATCAGCAGGGACAACGGATAATTCTTGTCAGCGATTGTAAACAAAGTTTCCGTAGAATTTTCATGACGGGCAATAAACGCAGAATCCAACGCATTCGGACTTGTAACTTCTTCCTTCAGCTTCTTTTCCAATTCCACATTGCGCATCAACTTGTATTGTTTCTTCAACTGATCCAATTTCGACTGATAAGCAATGTTTGCATACGGACTTGCCATCAGCACACCCATTGCCCGTTCTCTTTCTTCAGCATAAGAACCCAGTTTCTTACTGTCCAACTTTTTCACAATATGCACACCATAACGAGTGGCAAACGGTGCCGATACGGAATCTTTGGCCAATTCAAAAGAAACATTTTCAAATTCAGGAACCATTTCACCGCGGCCGAACCAAGGCAATTGTCCGCCTTTACGGGCAGAACCCGGATCCTGGGATTCTTTCTTGGCAATCTCTTCAAAGTTACCGCCGGCCTTAATCACCTTATATATACTGTCAACTTTGGCATATACTTCCGCTTTCTGCTCTTCTGTAGCCTTTTGCGGATACAATTTCAGGATATGCTCAACGAGAACTTTACCCTCATCGTCACGAACATCGTAGACTTTTACAATATGATAGCCGAAATCTGTTTTAAACACCGGTGAGATTTCTCCTACAGGCGTTGAATAACAAGCCTGCTCAAATTCAAACGGGAATCTTCCGACTGAAACATAACCCATACTGCCCTTGTTATTTTTCACCGATTGGTCGACAGAATACTTCAGAGCCAAATCCTCGAAACTCTGACCGTTCAATATACAAGTACGGATACTGTCGAGTTTTGCTTCTGTCTGCTTGTTTTTGACAATATCTCTGTCGAGAGGCAACATAATGTGACTTGCCTTCACATTATATTTCATATGTTCGTAGATTTCCTTCGCCTTGTTCTCCTGTGCAACGGTATCTACCAAATAAGGCGCAGCCAATTCATTCCGATAGCCGGCAAATTCCTTCTTAAAGGAAGCCGTGGTATCAATACCGGCCGCCTCTGCATCAGCAACCTTCAATTTGTAGACAGTAAACATGTCTATATATTTATCCAATGGCTGTTTTGCCACCTGCTGCTGATTATTCTTATTATACATATACTCGAATTCAGACAAAGTAACCGCTTTTCCGTTTACCGTCATCAATACCGGATCCTTTTTAGTAGCAGCAAAGACCGAAAGACATCCTGCTGCCAGAACAAGCCCTACGAATAGTTTTGTTTTTTTCATATTATAGATTTACATTAAAAAACACAGAGATATAACGATATTCAAAGAATAAAATTACATCCCTGTGCCAAAAATATCATGTTCTTAACATTTTTACACTACTCGAGCTATTCACCACGGCTGTAGTTCGGTGCCTCACTGGTGATGGCTACGTCATGCGGGTGGCTTTCTGTCACACCGGCATTCGTAATACGGGTGAACTTGGCTTTATGGAGCTGTTCGATATTTGCCGCACCACAATAGCCCATACCTGCACGCAAACCGCCAACCAACTGATAAATTACCTCGTAAAGAGTTCCCTTGTATGGAACACGAGCAGCAATACCTTCCGGCACTAGTTTCTTAACGTCGGTTGTGCTTGACTGGAAGTAACGGTCCTTTGAACCATTTTCCATGGCTTCCAGAGAACCCATACCACGATAGGACTTGAACTTACGGCCATTGAAAATGATGGTGTCGCCCGGAGCTTCTTCCGTACCGGCAACCAAAGAACCAACCATTACACTGTATCCGCCGGCAGCCAAAGCCTTGACTACATCACCCGAATAACGCAAACCGCCGTCGGCAATCAAAGGCACTCCAGTTCCTTCCAAAGCCTTTGCCACATCGTAAACGGCTGTCAACTGAGGCACTCCGACACCGGCCACGACACGAGTCGTACAAATTGAACCCGGACCGATACCCACTTTCACAGCATCTGCGCCGGCTTCAACCAGCATCTTGGCTGCATCTCCTGTTGCCACATTACCGACAACAACATCAATGTTCGGGAAATGAGCTTTTGCTTCTTTCAGTTTATCGATGACATATTTTGAATGTCCGTGAGCCGTATCAATAACAATGGCATCCGCACCGGCATTCACCAATGCCTCCATGCGCTGCAACGTATCAACGGTTACACCTACACCGGCAGCAACACGCAATCGGCCTTTTGAATCTTTACAAGCCATCGGTTTGTCTTTTGCCTTAGTAATATCCTTGTAAGTAATCAAACCTACCAGTTTGTTGTCCTTGTCAACTACCGGCAATTTTTCAATCTTGTGAGCTTGCAGAATACCTGCGGCAGTTTCCATATCAGTCGACTGATTGATTGTAACGAGATTTTCCTTTGTCATCACCTCGTCAATTCTTTTCTGCATGTCTCTTTCAAAACGCAGGTCACGGTTCGTCACAATACCGACAAGATAACCACAATCGTCCACAACGGGAATACCGCCAATCTTATATTCTGCCATCAAATCAAGGGCATCCTTCACCGTAGAGCCCCGCTTGATGGTAACAGGATCGTAAATCATACCGTTTTCGGCACGTTTTACAATTGCCACTTGACGGGCCTGCTCTTCAATTGACATATTTTTATGGATTACACCGATACCGCCCTCGCGAGCAATCGCGATTGCCATTTGAGCTTCTGTAACCGTATCCATAGCGGCAGTCACAAAAGGTATTTTCAATTCAATGTTGCGTGAAAACTTTGTCGTGAGTTCGACAGTCTTAGGTAATACTTCTGAATAGGCCGGAATTAACAACACATCGTCGTAGGTCAATCCGTCCATCACTACTTTATCTGCAATAAATGACATAACGATTGATGCTTTAAATTTTATTGCACGCAAAGATAGTAAATTTTATCAAAACGTCCATAATATTTACACCTAAAAATAATAAATCTCCATAGAAAATTAATCCGGCACAGTATCCATCCTGAAAGCACCTTCCAACGTCGCCCCCAAAAGCTAAAAAGGTTGAAAATACGCTTTTTTAAACGGGAATTAATTAACTTTGCAAACTAATGACAAATAAAAGCTATGAGTGATATAATATTAGGTATAGAGTCTTCTTGCGACGACACATCGGCAGCTGTCATCAAAGACGGCATTTTGCTCTCCAATGTCATTGCAAGCCAAAGCGTTCACGAAGCATACGGAGGTGTCGTTCCTGAACTCGCATCAAGAGCCCACCAACAAAATATAGTGCCGGTGGTATCGGAAGCCATCAAACGTGCCGGCATCGACAAAACGGATTTGAGCGCCATCGCCTTTACGGCAGGTCCCGGACTTATCGGTTCACTGCTTGTGGGCACATCATTCGCGAAAGGCCTGGCAACGGCTCTTAACATTCCCATGGTGAATGTCAACCACCTGCACGGACACGTTCTGTCGCATTTCATCAAGGAAGACGAAAATACAGAAGTTCCTACGTTCCCATACATGTGCCTGCTGATATCCGGCGGCAACTCCCAAATCATACTGGTGGAAAATTACAACAAAATGCAGATTCTCGGCCAGACAATCGACGACGCGGCTGGAGAAGCATTCGACAAGTGCGCAAAAGTAATGGGACTCCCCTATCCCGGCGGTCCGCATATCGACCGGCTGGCCCAAACAGGAGATGCCAACAAATTCAAATTCAGCAAACCGCATATTCCCGGACTGGACTACAGCTTCAGCGGTTTGAAAACATCGTTCCTCTACACATTGCGTGACGAGCTGAAGAAAAATCCCAATTTCATAGAAGAGAACAAAGCCGATCTTGCAGCATCCCTGCAAAAAACCATCATCGACATTCTTATCGACAAATTGGACAAGGCCGTAAAAGAGCATCCGGAAATCAAACAGATTGCCATTGGCGGAGGTGTATCGGCCAATTCAGGCGTACGTGACGCCGTAGCCAAATTCTGCGAGAAGCGCGGCATCAAGGCATTCATCCCCAAGCGCATGTTTACGACCGACAATGCCGCCATGGTTGCCATTGCCGGCTATTTTAAATATCTCGACAAAGACTTCTGCCCTCTCGACATTGCACCGTTTGCAAGAGTAGAAGTTTAGAATCTTATTAATATTCTAAGGAATGGAAGTTTCTATCATAGCTATCGGCGATGAGTTGCTCATCGGCCAAGTTGTCGACACCAATTCCGGATGGATCGCCCAAGAAATCACCCCCTACGGCTGGAGGGTAAAAAGTGTCCGTGTCGTTGCCGACAATGCTAATGAAATAAAAAAAGCCGTCAGTGACGCTTTTAATGAAACAAATATCGTACTGACAACCGGAGGGCTCGGACCGACAAAAGACGATATAACCAAGCAAACTCTCTGTGATTTTTTTGGAGGCGAACTCATCTACGACAAAGAAGTAGAGAAAAACGTGCTGGAAGTCGTAGCAAAACGCAGCCTGAAAATCAATCCCCTGACAGCGGCACAAGCCTACGTTCCCTCCAGTTGCAAAGTGATACAAAACAAAGTAGGAACCGCACCTATCATGTGGTTTGAAAAGGACGGGAAAGTTCTGGTATCGATGCCGGGCGTGCCTTTTGAAATGCAGGAAATGATGCACACGGAAGTCTTTCCGCAACTTAAAAAGAGATTTCAGAAAGACGAGACGGTTGAACTGAAAACATTTATTGTCATCGGATACTCCGAATCGTTGCTGGCTGCCGCATTGGAAGAATTTGAAAACAACCTGCCAAAAGAAATCCACCTTGCCTATCTGCCCAAACCAGGGCTTGTCCGCCTGCGTCTGACAGGAGTCAGCAAAAACAGCGACGACCTTACCACAAAAATGGAACAAGCTGAACAGTCATTAAAGCAGACATTGGGCGAAAGCATCATCTGTGACAAAGATATGAGCGTTGCCGAAATTTTAGGCAGTCTCCTCTCAAAAAAACAGTTCACTGTTTCAACGGCTGAAAGTTGCACAGGCGGCAACATTGCGCACGAAATCACGGCAGTCGCAGGATGCTCCTCCTATTTTAAAGGTACAGTTGTTGCCTACGCCAACGAAGTGAAACAAAATGTTCTTGGCGTCAGTCAGGAAACGCTGGAGAAAGAAGGAGCAGTCAGCGAACCGACAGTACGGCAAATGGTAGAAGGCGTGGCACAGAAACTTCACACGAACTGCGCCATTGCCACCTCGGGCATTGCCGGTCCCGGCGGAGGAACTGATGAAAAACCGGTAGGCACCGTATGGATTGCAGCAACAGCCAACGGCAAAACAGTCAGCGAATTGTATCATTTTGCCGGAAACCGAAGCAGAGTTATCAACCATGCCACCACTATGGCCCAACTGATGCTCATTAAAATGCTACTTAAATAAGTGCTATACAAAAAAATATATTGAAAAAAGTTAGAAAAATTTGGAGATTATCCAAAAAAACACTTACTTTGCACTCTGTTTTGAGGAGTATAATTGAAAAATAATAAAAAAAACAACAATAGCCATGTCAAAGATTTGTCAAATTACAGGCAGAAAAGCGGCCGTAGGTAATAACGTTTCTCACTCAAAGAGAAGAACAAAACGCAAATTTGAGGTCAACCTTTTCAACAGAAAGTTCTTCTGGGTTGAACAGCAAATTTGGATTCGTCTTACTATTTCAGCAGCAGGACTTCGCACAATCAACAAGATTGGTCTTGATGCCGCATTGAAGCAAGCAGCAAACAAAGGTTACTTAACAAGCATTAAAACAGTAGAATAAGATGGCAAAGAAAGCAAAAGGTAACAGAGTTCAAGTAATTCTTGAATGTACTGAACATAAGGATAGCGGTATGCCGGGTACTTCTCGCTACATCACAACTAAGAACCGCAAAAATACAACTGAACGTTTGGAGTTGAGAAAATACAACCCAATCTTGAAAAGAGTAACTGTTCACAAAGAAATTAAATAATATAAGCTATGGCAAAGAAAACCGTTGCAACACTCCAAACTGGTGAAGGACGTACATACAGCAAAATCATCAAAGCTGTAAAGTCTCCAAAAACTGGCGCATACGTATTCAAAGAAGAAATGGTACTTAACGATGCTGTTAAGGACGCGCTGAAATAATTGAAGAATATATTTTTCCTATCAATAGACGTATAGCTTTTCGGAATTTACTTTCGAAAAGCTATCGTTGTTTATAGACAGCGATTATTCGCAATTTTTTATTAATTTTGTATCAAATCATATAACCCATCTGCTTATGTTCTATGTATCCAAAAGAATGGAAATAGCCGGTTGTCACAAACTGACGCTCAACTATGAAAGCAAATGCACGCAACTGCATGGGCACAATTGGATTGTCACTGTCTATTGTAAGGCTAAAGAACTCAACGAAAATGGAATGGTATGCGATTTCAAGCATATCAAAGACAAGATTCATGGCTATCTCGACCATGGAAATTTCAACGAACTTCTTCCGTTTAACCCTACTGCCGAGAATTTGGCCAAATGGATTTGTGATCAGTTTTCTGAATGCTATAAAGTAGAAGTGCAGGAATCGGAAGGAAACACAGCCATTTATATCGACGACGTAAAAGATGGAATATAAAATCAACGAAATTTTCTACAGTCTTCAGGGTGAAGGCTATTTCACCGGCACCGCCTCCATCTTCGTCCGATTCTCCGGCTGCAACTTAAAGTGTCCGTTCTGCGATACTCAACATTCCAACGGAGTAAAGATGACCGATGCTGAGATTATCAAAGAAATAAACAGATACCCTGCACGGCACATCGTTCTTACCGGAGGTGAGCCGTCGCTGTTTATCAACGAGATGCTGCTCGACAAAATCAAAGAACAGACCGGCAAATACATAGCCATCGAAACAAACGGAACCCATCCGCTTCCGAAAGGAATCGACTGGATAACCCTGTCTCCCAAATTCGAATTCTGTGACAACGCCAACCTGAAAGTCACGAGATGCAACGAATTGAAAGTAGTGTTCCGCGACCAGGATTTGAGCATATACAACAACATAAACGCCGAGCACCGATTTCTCCAGCCTTGCGACTGCGGCAACCCAAACATAAACAAATCCATACAGAAAAAAGCCGTACAATACTGCCTGGACCACCCAGAATGGAGGCTGTCACTCCAAACACATAAGCTGCTGGGAATTCAATAAGTCAAAAAACGCCAAAACAGCGAATTATTTTGAAAAAAAGTCAACAATTCAGTATCATATTCAAGGTGCATCCTATTATTTTATTGTATATTTGCACGGAATCAAGAATATGACGAATGAACTTTGAGATATTGTTTGTACTTATCTGCATGATAAGTATGCTGGCAGCACTAATCTTAGACTTGATGAGGCCGGGACTGGTGCTGATGAGCATTGTGATACTGTTCCTGTGTGCAGGAATAATCACACCGACAGAAATGCTTGAGGGATTCAGCAACAAAGGAATGATAACTGTTGCTTTATTATTTTTAGTCAGTGAAGGCGTTCGACAAAGTGGTGCACTTAATATTATCATAAAAAAACTGCTACCGCAAAAGAAAACATCAGTTTCCAAATCACTACTACAGATTCTCCCTTCCGTTTCTGTAATATCGGCGTTTTTAAACAACACGCCTGTTGTTGTCATTTTCGGACCTATCATCAAACGATGGGCCGAAGCATTGAAAATGCCGGCCACAAAATTTTTAATCCCCCTGTCCTACGCCACGATTCTCGGAGGCGTATGTACTCTTATTGGCACTTCTACGAACTTGGTTGTACACGGAATGATTCTGGATGCCGGCATGGAAGGCTTCTCCATGTTTGAATTGGGAAAAATCGGAATATTCATTGCCATTGCCGGATTGATATATCTGATTCTGTTTGCCAACAAACTGCTTCCGGACGACCGCAGCGACGCGCTGGAAAAAGAAGAGGAACCTTCCGACAATCTCCACAAAGTGGAAGTAATCATCGGCTCACGTTTTCCGGGTATCAAAAAAACATTAGGCGAATTTGACTTTACACGCCACTATGGAGCTTACGTCAAAGAAGTGAAACGCAAGGGACAGTCCTATACCACAGACCTTGACAAATTCATGATTCTGGAAGGTGACACACTTATATTGTGGGCCGACGACACCTTCATTCCGACATGGGGTGATTCACGTGTATTCCTTATGGTGGCAAACGGCAAGGATAACCAGCCGACAAAGTCGAACAAGAAACGGATGCTGGCCCTCGGCCTGCTGATCTTCATGATTACAGGAGCGACTATAGGCGAATTGCCATTCATGAAAGAAGCAGTTCCCGACATGCAGTTCGACATGTTCTTTTTCGTATGCATCACCACCATTATCATGGTATGGACGAAAATGTTCCCGCCCAAAAAATATACCAAATATATTTCATGGGACATTCTGATTACCATCGCCTGCGCCTTTGCCATCAGCAAAGCAATGAACAACTCCGGCTTGGCTTCCATGATAGCCAAGTATGCCATCAGCATGACCGACAGCCTTGGCCCCAGCGGACTATTGGCCGTCATATTCATCATCACCAATATTTTCACAGAACTGATAACCAACAATGCTGCCGCGGCACTCAGTTTTCCCATTGCGTTGGCCGTAGCCAACCAACTTGGAGTCAACCCCATGCCATTCTTCGTGGTAATCTGTATGGCCGCATCCGCAAGTTTTTGTACCCCAATCGGCTATCAGACCAATTTGATTGTTCAAGGTATCGGTGGTTATAAATTTACGGATTTCATAAAAATCGGACTTCCGCTAAACATTATTTCATTTCTATTGTCAACATTTCTGGTTCCCCTCATATGGGAATTTTAAAATAAAAAATCGATTATGAGTACACAACCCCAAAATATCTATCCGATATTCGACAAGATGATGTCGAAACAAGATAAGGAAGAACTGCTGAAACAGCACGGCGTTATGCTTTGGTTCACAGGACTGAGCGGTTCCGGAAAAAGTACTGTTGCCATTGCTCTCGAACGAGAGCTGCACAAACGGGGCCTGCTTTGCCGCATCCTTGACGGTGACAACATCCGCAGTGGAATCAACAATAACTTAGGCTTCTCGCCCGAGGACCGTATTGAAAACATCCGCCGCATTGCCGAAGTCGGAAAGCTGTTTGTCGACACGGGCATCATCACCATTGCCGCATTTATCAGCCCAAACAACCAGCTTCGGAACATGGCAGCCGAAATCATCGGGAAGGAAAACTTTATTGAAGTATACATTTCAACACCTTTGGAAGAATGTGAGCGACGTGATGTCAAAGGTCTTTACGCCAAAGCACGCAGAGGTGAGATAAAGGAATTCACAGGAATCTCTGCCCCATTTGAGGCTCCCGAGCATCCCGACATTGAACTTGACACCTCAAAGCTTTCTCTGAAAGAATCAGTTGATATTTTACTGAAAACAATTCTTCCAAAAGTATCTATTCATCAGTTGTAACAAATAACACCACAAAATATGTCAAACTATAAATTAAGCCATTTACAGGAACTTGAAGCAGAATCCATCTACATCATACGCGAGGTAGCTGCTGAATTTGAAAATCCTGTCATGTTGTATTCAATCGGAAAAGACTCCTCCGTAATGGTGCGCCTTGCCGAGAAAGCCTTTGCTCCCGGGAAAGTACCGTTCCCATTAATGCACATCGATTCAAAATGGAAATTCAAAGAAATGATTGAATTCCGTGATAACTATGCCAAACAATATGGATGGAATCTGATAGTCGAATCCAATATGGAAGCGTTCAAAGCCGGTGTCGGACCGTTTACCCACGGCAGCAAAGTGCATACCGATCTGATGAAGACGCAGGCGCTCCTCCACGCTTTGGACAAATATAAATTTGATGCAGCGTTTGGCGGTGCGCGCCGCGATGAAGAAAAGAGCCGTGCCAAGGAACGTATCTTCTCATTCCGCGACAAATTCCATCAATGGGACCCGAAAAACCAGCGCCCGGAACTATGGGACATCTACAATACCCGCGTACACAAAGGCGAAAGCATCCGCGTTTTCCCGCTTTCCAATTGGACAGAGCTGGACATCTGGCAATATATCCGACTGGAAAACATACCAATCGTACCGCTCTATTTCGCAAAGGAACGCCCTGTGGTGGAAATCGACGGCAATCTGATTATGGCCGACGACGACCGTCTGCCGGCAGAATATAAAGATAAGATTCAGATGCGCAAAGTGCGTTTCCGCACATTAGGCTGCTGGCCGTTGACAGGAGCCGTAGAAAGCGAAGCTGACACCATCGAAAAAATCGTGGAAGAAATGATGACTACCACCAAGAGCGAACGCACAACCCGTGTCATCGACTTCGACCAGGATGCAAGTATGGAACAGAAAAAACGTGAAGGTTATTTCTAAATCTTTTTAATTATGGAAAATCAGACACTCAACATAAAAGAATTTCTTGACAAGGACGAACAAAAAGACTTGTTGCGCTTCCTCACCGCAGGCTCTGTCGACGACGGTAAGTCAACACTTATCGGACGACTGCTTTTTGACAGCAAAAAGATTTACGAAGACCAGTTGGATGCACTCGAACGCGACAGCAAACGCATGGGAAATGCCGGTGAACATATCGACTACGCACTGCTTCTTGACGGTTTGAAAGCCGAACGCGAACAAGGCATCACCATTGACGTGGCCTATCGCTATTTCAGCACCAACAACCGCAAGTTCATCATTGCCGACACTCCGGGACACGAACAATATACCCGCAACATGATTACCGGCGGCTCGACAGCGAATGCTGCCATCATTCTTGTTGATGCCCGTACAGGAGTCATTACACAGACACGCCGCCACACATATCTTATTTCCCTGCTGGGTATCAAGCATGTGGTTTTGGCTGTCAACAAAATGGACTTGGTCGACTTCAGCGAAGAAGTATTCAACAAGATTGTCAACGATTACAAGGATTTCGTATCAACACTCAATATTCCTGACATTACCTGCATTCCATTGTCGGCACTCGACGGAGACAATGTCGTAAAAAAGAGTGATCGCACACCGTGGTATTCAGGTAAATGCCTGCTTGACTATCTGGAAACGGTACCTATCGACCTTGACCGCAACTACAACGATTTCCGCTACCCAGTCCAATATGTACTTCGCCCGAACCTCGATTTCAGGGGATTCTGCGGAAAAGTGGCAAGCGGCGTAATCCACGTCGGCGATACGGTGATGGCCCTGCCTTCACGCAAAACGTCGAAAGTCAAAAGCATTGTCACCTACGACGGCAACCTGCAGGAAGCATTCCCTCCGCAATGTGTCACACTTACACTTGAAGACGAAATCGACATCTCAAGAGGTGAAATGCTTGTTAAGCCTGACAATCTGCCTATCGAAGACCGCAACTTTGAGGCCATGCTGGTATGGATGGATGAAGAGCCGATGGATGTCAACAAACAGTTCTACATCAAACAAACGACAAACACCACACGTGCACGCATCGACAGCATTAAATACAAAGTCGATGTCAACACGATGGAAAAATCGCAAGTCGACAAACTCTCGCTCAATGAAATCGGTCGTGTAGTTTTCACAACCGGCAAGGAACTTTTCTTCGACCCGTACCACAAAAACAAGCAGACCGGTTCGTTTATCCTGATTGACCCGATTACCAACAATACTTCGGCCGTCGGTATGATCATCGACCGTGTCGACGTGAAGGATATGGTTCATGAAGATGCCCTTGCAACTATCAATCTAAAGGAACTCGGCATTGACGAATCACACTTCGAGGCCATCAATAAAGTGTGCATGGAACTAACCCGCCAGGGCATTCCGGTAAAATTAATGAAATAAACATTTATGGGACTTACATTTGACAAACTTCCGGTCAACACTTTGGTGGGAGCCGACTGGAAAACATTCAAAGCGCTGACCGACGGCCAGCACATCGGCAACTCCTACAAAGGCAAGTTCCGCTTGACCAAAATGGTGTGCCGCCTGCTCAGCACCTTAAAGACTTTTGAGGATGCACGCTACAAGCGAATCGCCGACAAGCCGCTCGACATGGATCCAGTGTTTATACTCGGACACTGGCGCAGCGGAACGACCTTTGTGCACAATGTGTTTGCCTGCGACAAGCATTTCGGC
>URMA01000045.1 GCA_900548875.1 uncultured Porphyromonadaceae bacterium
AGGGGTAGCCGGTGAAATCGGTGCTGATGTGCCGCTTTTTGTGGCGATTGTGGTTGGAGGTGCGTTTTTCGGCGACAATCTTTCGTTCATTTCCGATACGACAATCACTTCCACCCGTTCGCAGGGTTGCAATATGAGCGACAAGTTCAAGGTGAATATTTGGCTGACCCTTCCTGCTGCTGTGGTCATTCTTATCGTCTATGCCTTGATGGGAAGCAATTTGCAGGTGCCGCTCAATGTGCCGGATGCCAACTGGATACTGGTCGTGCCCTATATGCTGGTGATTGTCACCGCCATAGCGGGGCTGAATGTGTTGCTGGTACTGCTGCTCGGCATTGTGTCGTCGGTGTTTTTCGGCTGTCTGTTTACCGATGTGTCGCTGTTCGACATGCTGGGTTTTATGGGCGAGGGGGTGGATTCGGTCGGCAATCTGATTATTGTCACGCTTCTGGCTTCCGGCATGCTGGGCGTTATCAAGCATAACGGCGGGATTGTCTTTATCATCGAACGACTTTCATCGGGTATCCGCGGAAAGCGTGGGGCACAGGCTGCCATTTCGTTTCTGGTCGGTATCGTGAACGTGTGTACGGCCAACAATACGATTGCCATTATCACTGTCGGCAGTCTTGCTCGGGAAATTTCCGAAAAATACGGGCTCGACAACCGTAAGACGGCCAGTCTGCTGGACACTTGCTCCTGTGTCGTGCAATGCCTGTTGCCCTACGGCGCGCAAGTGCTGATGGCGGCTTCGCTGGCGTCGGTTTCTCCGGTAGCCATTGTTCCGTATCTGTATTATCCGTTTGCCCTCGGGCTGATGGTAGCGCTTTCCATTCTGTTTCAGTTTCCCAAGCGCCACTCATAGGCGGTTCAGCCGATGATGTCCTTGTCGCCGGCGAGCACAGTGAGCGCCTGTTCGGGAACGAGGTATTTCTGTGCCATTTCCATCAGTTTTTCCGGTGTGATTTGTTGCAGAATGCTGACCTGGTCGTCGAAATAGCTCTTCGGAAACTGGTAGGCTATCATGGTCGTGTAGTATTCGGCGATGGAAAAAGGCGTGTCGAGGGTACGCGCCAAGTCGCACAGCATATAGGATTTCAGGCGTTCGAGTTCTTCCTTGCCGATCGGTTCCTGTCGCAGCCGTTCCATTTCCTTTCCGATTTCCTCCACAACGGCACGGGTATAGCGGTTGTCGCATTGGCTGAAGACCGTGATGAACGAGTGGTCGAGCATTCCCAGAAGGGAAGCGGAAATGCCGTAGGTATAGCCTTTGTCTTCGCGGATGTTGGTCATGAGCCTGCTGCCGAAATAGCCACCGAAAGCCGTAATGAGGATGCGTAGCGGCAAATAGTCGGGATGGGAGCGGAGAATGGCCGGCAATGTCATTTTGACGGCGCTCTGCATGGTTCCTTGTTTGTGGACCACAATGGTTGTCGGATGGTAGGCGGCGTGCGGGCTGTCGGCGGCACTTTGGCGCGAGGCCGCGTTTCGCCACGGTTGTCCCCAGTAGCGGTTCAGCTCGTTCAGAATCTTGTCGGTGACAATGCCGGAAATCAGCAGGGTGGTGTTGTCCGTTCCGAACCATTTGTCATGGAACTCCTTTACCGACTCTCGGGTAATTCTTGTTATTTTCCTGACATCGGGCATATTGCCCAGCGGATGCGTGTCACCGTAGAACTGTCGTGAAAACTCAGCATTGGCCAGATAGTCCACCTTCTCCAGATTGGTCGCCAGCCGTTGTGCCGACAGGGTCTTGATGTTGCCGAGTTCCTTTTCCGGGAAGGTCGGCTGCCATATCATGTCGCGGAACACCGGTATCACCTCGCCGAAATGGCGGTTGGTGGAAAACAATTTGGCTGAAATATGGTGGAGTGAGGCATTGGCGCCGAACCATGCCCCATAGTAGTCCAGATTTTCGGCAATTTCCTTGCCGCTGCGTCCGGCTGCCCCTTCCGAGAGGAGCGAGGCGGTGACGTTGCTCTCCATAAACGCCGTTTCGTCGCATCGGCCGCCTTTCATGATGAGGTCAAGTTTCGTCACCTGCTGGTCGCCGGTATTCAACACATAGACGGGAATACCGTTGTCCAGCCGGATGAGCTCCAGTTTGGGCAGCGAAAAACTTCCGATTTGTCGGATGGCAGGCTCTTGGGTTCTGTCGATAGGCATAACGGTCAGTCATTGAGGAGGGTAAGGGCTTTGGCAAGGTCTTCCGGCGTATCGATGCCGATGGTCTCGTGTTCGGTGATACCTACCTTGATTTTATAGCCGTTTTCCAGCCAGCGCAACTGTTCGAGCGATTCTGCCAGTTCGAGCGACGACTGTGGAAGTCGGGTGATTTCCTTCAGCGTTTCAGCGCGGTAGGCATACATGCCCACATGCTGATAGTAGGTGTGACGGTTCGCCCAGTCGGCCGTTTCCGCCCCGCGTACGAACGGGATGACCGAACGGGAGAAATAGAGGGCAAAGCCGCGGTTGTCAAACACTACCTTCGGTTTCGTGTTGTCGGCCAGTGCTTCGAATCCCTTCGACGGGTCAAAGCGGCGGACCAGAGTGGCAATCTGCGTTTCCGGGTCGGCGAAGCATTGTTTGATTTCTTCAATTTGGTCCGGATGGATGAACGGTTCGTCCCCCTGGATATTGATGATGACATTGGCATCACTGCCGATGTTGCAGTAGGCTTCGTAGCAGCGGTCAGTTCCGCTGCGGTGGTGTTCGCCTGTCATAACGACATCGCCGCCGAACGCTTTCACCGCTTCGTAGATGCGGCTGTCGTCGGTGGCTACTACTGCATGGTCGAGAGCTTTTCGCGCCTGTCGCCAGACGCGTTCAATCATTGTCATTTCTCCAATTTTGGCCAGGGGCTTGCCCGGAAACCGGGAGGAGGCGTAGCGTGCCGGTATGATACCTATAAATTTTTCCATAAGTGTTCGTTTTTTGAGGGGATAGGGCATCGTTCCGATGAACATGGCGCATGCCGCATCCTTTTTGCAAAGGTAGTCTTTTTTTTACGAATCTTTCTTCATTTGTCCGGGATTGGCTAAAATTTCGGATAAATTAGTGAATTAGTTATAAAATTGTAATTATTTCAATTTTAAATTTGTTTCTCAAAAATATTCCGTTTATATTTGCATTGTCTCCCGACGGAATGGGCGGCCGACGTTGGTCCGCTTCGCGGTTCGGAGACAAGAACAGTCGTAAAACCCTAATCAGACAAGTATGAACAAAGACAATTTCTACAACAGGTTAATCGGTCTTCAAAGCAACATGAAGAATTTTGCACTGTCCTTGACAGCCAATCAGGACGATGCCGATGATTTGCTTCAGGAAACCTATCTCAAGGTGCTTGACAACCAGAACAAGTTTGTGGACAATACGAATTTAAAAGGGTGGGTGATGACTATCATGCGGAATATATTCATCAACAATTACCGGCGTGTGGTGCGCAGCCGGACGCTGATTGACACGACGGACGATTTGTTTCATCTGAACCTTCCGCAGGATTCTGGCTATACCGCTCCGGACGAGTCGTATGGCGTTTCGGAGATAACGGATGTCATCAATTCGTTCAGCGATGAACTTCGTCAGCCGTTCTCCATGTTTCTGGCCGGCTACAAGTATAATGAGATAGCCGAGGAAATGAATATACCGTTGGGAACGGTGAAAAGCCGAATTTTCTTTGCACGGAAACGCCTTCAGGAAATTCTGAAGGATTATAAGGCATAGTGCAGGGGTCGTTTCCTGAAGCGGCTTTTCGACACAGACAGCAACACTTTTTTCTTATAGCAGGCAGGCGGCAGCATGGTATTCCAGACTGCCGCCTGCTTTTTATCTCAAGTCTGCGGTTGGCATTTATTGCGGAACAACCGGCTTGCGCTTGTTGTCGGGCAGCACCGAATCGCTTCGTTCCGGTACGGTCGTAGCCGGGAGGGAATCGGCAGGCATGGCCGCTTTCTTTTTGTCCGACTTTTTGAACAGCCGTTCGAAGTCATATTTGAACACGACACCCACACCCTGCGTTGTCAGGGCATTGCGCACATAATAGTTTTCGTCGTTGTAGCGGTTGTAGGCTTTCAGACGGATATTCCCGCTTTTTGTCAGCAGGTACTCTATGTCGAAGTCGCCGATGAAATTGTTGCTGTTCATCGCATTGTCGCGATAGCCGAAATTGCCGTTCAGCAGCAGTCGGTTGTTCAGCAGTCGGCTGGAGAGGGCAAGTTCCACTTCCATATCCGAGAAGTCGCCCTTGTCGCTGTGGAAATTCGGCGCGATGCTCCATTTGTCGCTGAGCTGTCCCAAGATGTTCGACAGTTGGTTGGAAATCGTGGAGGAGGCCACCGATGCCAGTTCGCTGTTCTTGTTGGTGTTGCCCATGTATTCCGGCGTATAGAAGCGGCTCAGGGCCAGCAGATAGATGATTTGCCGGTTCATCATGTCGTCGGTACTGATAATGCTTCGCACTTTTCGGTATACATCCTGCGTCAGTGTCGGGAACTCGAGGTCGAACGTAATGCTCGGCTGGGAAATGATGCCGGAAAGATTCAGCAGCGCATTGACCGGAACAACGGTTCGGTTCAGTTCCTTGTCCTGTGCAAACGACTCGTCAAGGTCCTGAAGGTTGGCGTTCAGCGAGTAGGCGGCCGAAAGGTCCACGTTGGCGCTCATCGGGTCGCCGTGGAAAGATATCGTACCTCCCTGCTTGATGGTGAAATCACGCATGATGATGTCCTGCAACGTGAAGTTGTAGTGTCCCTCTTCCACCGTATAGCTTCCGAACATCTTCATGTCGCGGTCGGAAGCATATTCCAGACGGAGGTTGCCGTTTCCCGTAGCGCGGATTTTGTCGCCTCCGTTCGGGTCCATCACCAAGGTAATGGCAATGTCAGGATTCAGGTCGGCCTGGAGGTTCATGCTGAAGATGGACGGATTGGCCTCCTGTTGCTGTTCTCGGTTCAGTTTTTTCAGGAATTCAGGCGTTTCCTTTTCCCGTTCCGCTTCTTCTTTTTCTTTCCGCTTGTCGGTAAAGGTGATGAAGGTATATTCGCTGGCTTCCTGACGGTCGGACAGCGTGAACGTGAAACTGGAAGACGGTGCCGCCGACACGTTGAGGTCCAGATTGACGAAGCCCGGACGTCCTCTCACGAACGCGGAGCCGCTGGCAAATACCCTCCCGTACCAGATGGGATTCTGTCGTTCCGTAGTGTTGAAGCCCAACAGGTTGTGGATGTCCGTGAAGGAGAAATCGAAGTTGGCTTCCTTGAAATTCTTATGGGTAATCCGTCCGTTGAGGGTGGCGGTGTTGCCGTAATCGTCGCGTACGGTTGCTTGGGGCAGCACGATAAGGTCGGGGTCCAGCAGTACGGAGTCCGACACGGTATAGTAGACGTTCGTGAAGTCGAGTTTCATGCGGAAGTCTTCCGCATAGAGCCGTCCGCGCATGTTTATGTTCTTGAATGTGCCGAAAAGCAGGGCCTCGCCCGAGGCTACACCGCTGATTTCGGAGGAGAAGGCCGACATGAACGGTTGCAGTATCTTCACATTCATGCGGTCGGGACGGAAGTGAAACGACAGCGAATCGCGAGCCAGGTAGACGATGCCGCGGACATACGATTCCCTTCCGTTGTATTGATGGATGTCGGCGTTGATGACAATGCCTTTGTTGTCGTTGTCCCAGTAGCTTTTCAGGTCGGCATCTCCCAGTACGGCATCATTATAGGAGAATCGGCTGACAAATAGATTGTCGGTGTTCAGACGGGGTGAGCCGGAAAGGACTCCGGAGGCATAGAAGTCTCCCGTGGCATTTCCGCTGAACGTCACGTGGTTGATTTTCAGCGTTTCGAAAATATAGCCGAGGTCAATGTCCTGCAGGTTGATTTTCACTTCATCCTCATGGCTTGCCGATATAAATCCGTTGGCCTTAATGAACTGATTTTCCCGGTTGACGTTGATGTCGCGCAGTTCGATACGCTTGTCGCGGATATTGATTTTTGCCTTCTCAATCTGCCAGGCAGTGTCGTTTACGAAAAATTGTGTGGGGTTGACGTCGATGTTGGCGACGATGCTGTCGGGCGCTGTCTTTTTCACCAGGGTCGACAGGCTGATTTCTCCGGCAAATTTCTGTTTCCGGTCGTAGTGCCATGCAATGTCGGTATCCAGTCGGTCGTTGGCGGCATTGCCGTTAAGGATAAGGGTGATATTGCCGTTCTTGTGGTCGAGCTGAGTGGTGGCGGTCAGCGTACACAGGTCGCTGATGCCGTCGATGTTAACAGAAAGGCTCGTGCGTTCTATCACCTTGTTGCCTTGCATGATATAGCGTGCGGCCACGCCGAGATTGGCTTTTTTCAGCGGCTCGTTCACCGAACCGTTGATATTGATGGGGTGGACCACCTGAATCGGAAGGTGGAAAAACTTCGTCAGCTCGTTGTTTTCGGATGCCGTAAATGAGAAGTTGAACACATTTTCTCCTTGCAGCGGTTCCGGCTGTCCTGATTTCTTGTTTTTGGCTGTCGGGTTTTCTTCCGTCTGTCCTGCCATCAGTGACGGGAATGCCGTGGAAAGAATATTTTTCATGGTGGGGACAAGACGTGCAAAATTGATTTTTCCGTCAATATGTCCGTTCAGAAAGTCGGTGTTGACGGTCATGTATTTGCCATCATCCTTTTTCCGTGAGGAAAGGTCGAAATGGTCGATGTGCAGGCCGTTGTTGTCGGCATCCGCATAGTGGATGCCGGAAATGATGATGTCGCCTTCTATATTGTCCGGATTGTTTCCCGTAAAGGAGGCTTCCAGACGGGCGTTCAGCTTGTGGTCCGGGTGTTTCGTGTCAAGGTTCAGTTTGTCGAGACAAACGTCGGCCAGCAGGACATCGATATCCATCACGGAGTTTTCCCCGTCAAGTTTTGCCAGACCGGAAACGGACAGTTGTCCGTTGGGGTCGTTGAGGGCAACGACACCTTCAACCGACTTGTTGTTGAAGATTACGTCTGTCCGGATATTTTTGTATCGGTAGTTCTTGAAGTCCAGATGGCGGATGTCGCCTTCCATTTTTCCTTTGAGATTTTTCCCATAGGAAGAACATTTCAGCTGTATGTCGAAAGCCGCTTCCCCGAGTTGGCTGTTGGCGGCAATTTTGTTCAGGTTCAGTCGGTTCGACTTAATTTGTCCGCTGTATTGGCGGAATTTCTTTTCCTTGTCGAAGGCATAGATACCATTGATGTATATGAGTCCGAGTCCGGAGTTGATGTTGCCGATGTAGTTGATTTTTTTCAGATCCGTTTTCAGCGTTCCGTTCAGGGTAAGGTATTGTATGTCTCCAATCAGCTTGGTGACACTGGCATTGGCGGTTCCGTTCTTTCGGAGGAGAGTCGCCACTTCGTTCAGGTCGGCGGTCAGATTGATGTTGGGAATGTCGATTTTTATCGAATCGGTATCCGTCAAATGGGATACAGTTCCCGATGTTTGCAGCCGTAACAGGGATTTTTCCGACTGCAGTTCGAATGTTTCCAGTTCGAGCCGGTCAGTATTGCCGCTGATGGCACAAGTGATGTAGAACGGCGAGTCGAGCAGTTTCAGTGCCGGAACGAAGGCCTGCAGATCGGCAGGGGTAATGTAGCTGTTGCCCATGCGGAACGACAGGTTCTGACGGTCGAGTTCCTGTCCGATTTTTTTCAGTTCGGAGTAGTGCAGACGGATATTTTCCGGTGTCAGGATGGAATGAGGCAGTTCCACCTTGAGATCGCTGAGCACCAGCTCCGTCGGATGTATGCCGGCCGTGAGGCTCAGGTTCGATATTTCCAGGCCGCTTTTTTCTTTTGCTGCAAACCGCTTGATGTTGAATTCGTAATTGTCGTTGCTGATATTCGGAATCAGTATGTCGGCATTGATTTGGCTGACGGCTATGTGGTTCTTGTCAAACAGGCAGCTGTCGGTTTTTGCCGGTATGCTTTCGATGTCAAACGATGCGCGGCATTGGCGCAGCACGACAGCCTCGAATGCCAATTGGAATTTTTTAGGCTTTTGATTCGGCTTTTTGGGTTTTAAGGCATCGATAAGAAACTGCAGGTTGGTCGGACTGTCGGGCGTAGCTTTGGTGATATGGGCGTCAAGTCCGATAATTTCCGCATAATTGAAAACAATGGTCCGGTCCAGCAGCAGCGACTTGAGACTGATGCGAGCTCCCAGTTTGTCGATTTCGGCAAGCTGTTTTCCCGTTTTGTCCGGCAGGCTGACATCATAGACCACCACTTCGCTGATAGGGCTGAACGATACCTTCCCGATGGTCACGGAGGTGTTGAGCAAAGTGGACAATTCCTTTTCCGCAATCTGGCGGATTCGGTTTTGTGCCGAAGGCAGCGAGAGAAATATGTAAATGCCGGAATATATCACTACGAGCAACAGGAGCGTAGTGACCAGGAGGCTGCGGATGATTTTATATAAAACGAAAACAGTTTTTTTCATTTTCTTTGCTGTGGTGTTGGGCATTCACAAGAGGATGCCGTAATCTTTCCTCCGAAAAACGGGCGGGTGCGGCCTGTCGCCGCTGCGGATGCCGCATTTCTGTCGGTTATGCGGCTTCTTTACTGCAAAGGTATATATTTTTATGGTAAATCGGTGGTTTTCGTTTTGGTTTTATGTGCTAAAAATGAAGATGCAAAAGATAAATATGTTAAAATATGTATTGTTGTGTGTTGTTTAAATAAATCGTGAAATTTTATATAAAATGAGTTTTGATTTTAAGAATTCTTTCTTAAATTTGCAAAGACTATCACGGACGGTCGGACGTCATAGTGGCGTTGGACGTCAATTTGTTAGGTTTAGAAAATGTTGACACGATGAAAAAATCGACAATTTGGATTCTTACGATAGTAATGGCGCTGACCTTTGTCGGCTTGCTCTATGTGCAGATCATGTATATGGAGGAGATGATAAAGATGCGCGAGCAACATTTCTCGGAAGGAGTGAAGCGCAGTTTGTATGCGCTGTCGACGGCTCTGGAACAGAACGAGACGAAAAAATATCTGGAAGAGGACCTGATGTTGGTCGATCCGACGCTTTTTGCCTCTTCCGACCCGTTGGGGCTGGATAAGAAGGGCAAGTACGGACTGGAGAACGATTATAAGTTGTCAAAGCCCAAACAGGAGGACATGTCGGACAAGTTCGGCGAATTTCAGGAGGCGCTCAAGGGGCAGTATCTCTATCAGAAGGGATTACTCAACGAGGTGATTCTGACAATTCTGAACCAGTCGAGCACACGGCCCATCACGGAACGGGCGGATTCGGCTATCGTGAAGACCTATTTGCGTACGGAGCTGGACAACAACGGCATCAATCTTCCGTTCGAGTATGCCATTATAGACCGCCACGGCCGTATGGTGTACGAGTCGGAAAACTATGATTCGTCGGCCAAAAAGGAGGAAATCTTTACGCAGACGTTGTTCCCGAATGACCCGGAGTCGCGCCGGCATTACATGAATGTGTATTTTCCCGACAAGGACAAGTTCATATTCTCGTCGGTGACGTTCATGATTCCGGCTTTTGCCTTTACGGTGATTCTGTTGCTGATATTCCTGTTGACTATTATCATGGCATTCCGCCAGAAGAAACTGTCGGAAATGAAGAACGACTTTATCAACAACATGACGCACGAGTTCAAGACGCCTATCTCCACGATTTCGCTGGCGGCACAGATGCTTAACGACGATTCCGTGAGAAAGAGTCCGAACATGATGCAGCATATTTCCACTGTCATCAACGATGAAACGAAACGTCTTCGTTTCCAGGTGGAAAAGGTATTGCAGATGTCGATGTTCGACCGTCAGAAGGCTACGCTCAAGTTGCAGGAAGTGGATGCCAACTCGGTCATTTATAACATTGTCAACACCTTTAAGCTGAAAGTGGAGAAATACGGTGGATGCATCAACGCATCGCTGGATGCGGACGACCCGATTGTCAATGTGGATGAAATGCACTTTACGAACGTGATATTCAATCTGCTCGACAATGCCGTGAAGTACCGTCGGGAGGATACCCCGCTGGAACTTAATGTGAAAACCCGGAATTTGCCGAACGGGCGTATTGAAATATCCATTCAGGACAATGGTATTGGCATGAAGAAAGACGATTTGAAAAAAATATTTGAAAAGTTTTACCGCGTTTCCACCGGAAACCGTCATGATGTCAAGGGTTTTGGATTGGGATTGGCCTATGTCCACAAGATGATTACGGAACTGAAAGGGGATATCCGTGTGGAAAGTGAGTTGAACAAGGGTTCGAAATTTATCATTACATTACCAATAATAAACAGTTAGTATTATGGAAGAAAGATTGCGTATTTTGTTATGTGAAGATGATGAAAATCTCGGTATGTTATTGAGAGAATATCTTCAGGCGAAAGGTTTTAACGCAGATTTGTTTCCTGACGGCGAAGCCGGCTACAAGGCATTTTTGAAAGGCAAGTATGATTTGTGCGTTTTCGATGTCATGATGCCGAAAAAGGACGGATTCGCGCTGGCTCAGGAAGTACGTACCGTGAACAGCGAGGTGCCTATTATTTTCTTGACGGCCAAGTCGTTGAAAGAAGATATCCTGGAAGGTTTCAAATTGGGTGCCGACGACTATATCACCAAGCCGTTCAGCATGGAAGAGCTCGTTTTCAGAATTGAAGCTATCCTGCGCCGTGTGAAAGGCAAGAAGGGCAAGGAGATTACAATGTATAAGATTGGCAAGTTTACATTCGATACTCAGAAGCAAGTGCTGATGTTTGAAGACAAGATTACAAAACTGACGACGAAGGAATCGGAATTGCTCAGCTTGTTGTGCGCACATGTGAACGAAATTCTCGAACGTAACTTTGCGTTGAAGACGATATGGATTGACGACAACTATTTCAATGCTCGAAGCATGGATGTGTATATCACAAAGTTGCGTAAGCATTTGAAGGATGATCCGTCGATTGAGATTATCAATATCCATGGCAAGGGCTACAAGCTTATTGCTCCGGATGTGGAAGTGAAAGCAAAATAATATTCACTGTTGAAGGTATGAAAAAGCGGTGTGTCTGGTCAGGTCCGGCATGCCGCTTTTTGGTTTTTCTCGCTTTGGACACGGGAAACTCGCCGAAAAGAAAGAATTCACGTTGTAGTCGGCTGAAAATTAGAAAAATGTTTTGATATACCGGGCGGTTGTCCTATCTTTGTATATTGTGAAAAAATGAGGCATCTCACGGCGCTGTCTGTTTGTTGGCCGTGTCGCCGGTCATTGCGGTGCGAGTGCGCTGTCAGAAGGTATTAATGAAATAATTGCATGTGCGATATGAAAGTTTTATTGCGTGTTTATCAGTGGGTGATAGCAATGCCAATATTGTTGGTTGTGACCATATTGACGGCATTGATTACCATCTTTGGAAGTATGTTGGGAATGAGCCGTTCGTGGGGATATTATCCGGCTCACTTTTGGGCGAAACTTTGGTGTATCCTCATGTTTGTGAAAGTGGAGGTGAGAGGCCGCGAGAATATCGACAAGCGGACTTCCTATGTGTTCGTTGCCAATCATCAGGGGGCATACGACATCTTTCTGGTGTATGGCTATCTGAACCACAACTTCAAGTGGATGATGAAGAAAAGTCTTGAAAAAATTCCTTTTGTGGGCTATGCCTGCAAGATTTCAAAACATATCATGGTGGACCGTGCCAACACGGCGTCTTTGCCCGAAACCCTGGCGAAGGCCAAGGAAGTGCTGAGCGACGGGATGTCGCTGGTCGTTTTCCCGGAAGGCTCACGTACGCCCGACGGAAAGATGCACTCGTTCAAACGCGGTGCCTTTATGTTGGCTGGTGAATTCGGTCTGCCTATTGTGCCTCTTACCATCGACGGTTCGTTTGCCGTGTTGAGCAAGAGTGCGAAAAATATTAATCCCGGAAAAATAATCCTTACGATTCACAAACCGATTGTTCATGAAATGGACAAGGTGAAGAACAAGGAATATATGGAGCAGATCATGTCCCGCAGCTATGAGGCGATACAGAGTGCTCTGCCGGAAAAATAAAATAAGTGTATGAACAAAATATCAGTTGCTTGTTGGGTTGCTGTCTGTGCTGCGGCTGTCGCTGCCATGCCTGTAAATGCAGAGGATGGCGGGCAGGTTGAACAGGCAGATTCTTTAAAGTTGGAAGTGTTGGCCGACAGTGTGTCGCCGGTAGCTGACACTGTAGCGGTGGCAAGCGATTCGGTGGCTGTCAAGAAAAGCTTTTTCAGAAAAATAGCCGATTATTTCGCTACTTCCAACCAGTATGATCCGACAAAAAAAATGGATTTCGGCATTATAGCCGGCCCTCATTACAGTTCGACGGTCGGTTTCGGTCTGGGCATTGTCGCTTCCGGACTTTATTCGCTGGACAAGAGCGACCCTACGCTGCCGTTGTCCAACCTGTCGCTTTTCGGCGACGTCACCACTACGGGTTTCCTCATGATCGGTGTCCGTGGCAACAATGTGTTTGCCCATAAGAAATATCGTTTGGATTATGGCGTATATGTATATACGTTTCCGTCCAATTTCTGGGGTATCGGTTACGAAAACGGTTCAAACGATGAGAACAAGACGTCCTATTCGCGGTTGAAGTTTGAGGCAAAGCCCCGCTTCCTGTTCCGTCTGTATGACAATCTGTTTTTGGGACCGATGCTGAATTTCCAATATGTCAACAATTCGAAGTTCAGCGACCATGGATTGACTCTTTTGGACGGTCAGGACTTGAAATTCAATGCGCAGGGTGCAGGAGTTTCGCTGATGTACGATTCCCGCGACGTGATTGTCAATGCCACCCGCGGTTGGTTTGTGCAGTTGGACCAGATGTTTTACCCGTCGTTTTTGGGTAACAACCACGAATATTTTTACACCGACTTGACTGTTTCGACCTATCACAAGGCTTGGAAAGGAGCGGTTATTGCAGGTGAATATCATTCGCTGTTCAACTATAAGGATGTGCCTTGGCCGATGATGGCGCTTGTCGGCGGACCGAACCGTATGCGCGGTTACTATGAAGGGCGCTATCGTGACCGCAACATTATGGAAGCTCAGATAGAGCTTCGTCAGCATCTTTGGAAACGCCACGGCATGGTGGTGTGGTTTGGTGCTGCCAATGTCTTTCCGGAGTTCGACCGGATCAAGTTCCGCCAGACATTGCTGAACGGAGGTGTCGGCTATCGCTGGGCTTTCAAGCAGAATGTGAATGTCCGTCTGGATTTGGGCTTGACAAAGCATGGCGTAGGCTTTCTGTTCAATATCAACGAAGCATTTTGATAAATTGGCACAAACGCATAGCTAATTGAATTAAAATCGTTAATTTTGCAGACGTTTCAAAAAAAGTGGACATATGCTAAGAATTAAAAGGCTATATTTGTTTATGTTGCAAGGGTTTGTTCCCTTGTTCATGATGACATTCTGTATATGCCTTTTTATTGTCATGATGCAGTTTCTCTGGCGCTTTATCGATGATTTGGTCGGTAAGGGGTTGGAGACAAGCGTGATAGCTGAATTGTTCTTTTATGCGGCACTGACGATGGTTCCGATGGCCTTGCCGTTGGCCATCTTGTTGGCGTCACTCATGCTGTTCGGAAATCTGGGCGAACGATTTGAACTGACGGCCATGAAGGCGTCGGGCGTGTCGTTGATTAAGGTGATGAGTCCGCTGATTGTGCTGCTGGTGTTTATTGCCGTCGGAGCATTCTTTTTCCAGAACAATGTATTGCCGAAGGCGCAGGTAAAGATGTGGACGCTTCTCTATTCCATGCGCCAGAAGTCGCCGGAACTGGATATTCCGGAAGGGGTGTTCTATGACCAAATTACCGGCTACAACTTGTTTGTCCAGCAAAAGAACCGGGAGACGGGCGTTCTCTACGACTTGATGATTTACGATATGTCGTCAGGATTCAACAATGCGAGCATTATTCTGGCCGATTCCGGAAAACTGAGCTTTTCTCAGGACAAGCGGCATTTGTTTCTGCGCCTGTGGCAGGGTGAATCGTTTGAAAATCTGAAGGACCAGCAGGTGTCCCGTACGGGTGTGCCGTATCGCCGTGAGTCGTTTTCACTGAAGGAAATACTGATTCCGTTCGATGCGAATTTCAACCGCATGGACGACAGCAACATGCGTAACCAGTATATTGGTAAAAACATAAGGGAACTGCAACAGACCATCGACTCCGTAAATCTTCGCATCGACAGCGTGGGCAATGTTTATGGCCGTCAGTTGCAGGAGATAAATTATGTGGGAATCGTACCCTACGAGGGCAAGATGGTGGGCGGAAAATACACGCAGGTCAAGAATCATCCTGTGGCGGCAGCTTCCATAAAATTTAATGTGGATTCGGTGTTTGCCGGAAAATCCCTGCGCGAAAAGCAGCGTTATGTGTCGTCGGCTTTGGAACGTGCCCGCCAGACGAAAAACGAGTATGAGTTCAAAAGTTTTACGATCAGCGACGACAAACGGACCATACGCCGCCACCAGATAGAAATGCAGAAAAAATTCACGCTATCCATTGCCTGCCTGATATTTTTCTTTATCGGGGCTCCGCTGGGTGCCATTATCCGGAAAGGCGGTATCGGTATGCCGATTGTGATTTCTGTGTTCCTGTTTATTTTCTATTATATTATTGATACGGCCGGCTATAAAATGGCACGTGAAGGCCGTGTGGAAGTGTGGGAAGGAATGTGGGCAAGTACGGTAGTGCTTTTGCCGTTGGGCATCTTTCTTACGTATAAGGCTGTCAACGACTCCGATGTATTTAAAATTGAGGTCTATACCGATTTCTTCAAGCGTCTGTTTGGCCGCAGCATGTTGCGGAAAGTGGAACTGAAGGAAGTTATTATGGACGATGTTGACAAGCAGGAAGCAGTCCGCCGGCTGGAGGAACTGGATGCCTCTTGTAACGAGTTCTTGCAGCATTACAGAAAGCCTCAGCCGTATCATGTGTATTGGCGGAAAGGCTATGACAGCAAATGGCTGCATGAGATTTCAGCCAAATTGGAAGCTACGGTGGATTATCTGTCTAACTCCGACAGTCAGCTCGTTATCAACAAGCTGATGGATTTCCCCGTTTTGCGCTCGCTTTGGCTGTACCACCCTGCGAACAATTCGACTGTCGGAAATGTTATGATGATAGTGTTCCCGATAGGGCTTGTCGGCTACTTTATAGGGTTACGTGTTCAGCGAGGACTGAAGCACGACCTTCAGACGGTGTCTGCCGTTAGCCGGGAACTCATTACATTGATTCAAAAATAATTACATTATTATGGACAAGATACAACTGGACCGCATCGAAGATGCGATTGAAGATTTCAGAGATGGAAAATTTGTGATTGTCGTGGATGATGAGGACCGTGAGAATGAGGGCGACCTGATCATTGCTGCTGAAAAAATCACTCCGGAGAAAGTTAATTTCATGTTGAAGAATGCACGTGGTGTGCTGTGTGTGCCTCTTCCTATTTCCCGTTGCCAGGATTTGGAACTGGACGTGCAGGTGTCAAGCAACACTTCTATCCTTGGAACTCCGTTTACAATTACGGTCGACAAGCTTGAGGGTTGCACAACGGGCGTTTCAGCCCACGACCGGGCAGAAACAATCAAGGCCTTGGCCGATCCGAATTCCAAACCTTCTGATTTCGGCCGACCGGGACATATCAATCCGCTGTATGCGCAGGACAAGGGCGTTTTACGCCGTGCCGGACATACGGAAGCTACAGTCGACATGGCGCGTCTGGCCGGTTTGAATCCCGTCGGAGCATTGATGGAGATCATGAACGAGGACGGAACTATGGCACGTTTGCCGGAATTGCGCAAGATGGCTGACGAACACGGTCTGAAGCTTATTTCCATCAACGACTTGATTGCCTATCGACTGAAAGAGGAGTCCATTGTAGAAAAGGGAGAAATGGTAGACATGCCGACAGCATACGGCCATTTCAAACTGATTCCGTTCCGTCAGAAGTCGAATGGGCTTGAACATGTGGCTTTGGTTAAAGGTGAATGGAAAAAGGATGAGCCTATCTTGGTTCGTGTTCATTCATCCTGTGCTACGGGTGATATCTTCGGTTCCTACCGTTGCGACTGCGGACCGCAGCTGCACAAGGCTATGGAAATGATTGAAAAGGAAGGCCGGGGTGTCATTGTTTACCTTAATCAAGAGGGTAGAGGTATCGGCTTGATGAACAAAATGAAGGCCTACAAGCTGCAGGAAAACGGTATGGACACGGTGGAGGCTAATTTGTGTCTGGGCTTTAAGGCCGACGAGCGCGACTATGGTGTCGGCGCGAGCATCCTCCACGAACTGGGTGTTACGAAAATGCGTCTGATGTCCAACAATCCGTTGAAGCGCGTTGGCTTGGAAGGCTATGGTCTGACGATTGTCGAGAATGTCCCGGTTGAGATTCAACCGAATAAATACAACCGTTTTTACCTGCATACGAAAAAGGATCGCATGGGCCACGAACTGCATAACGTAGATTGATTGAATAGCTGATATTAAGATTGAGATATGAGATGGCGGAATAATTCGAGTTCCGCCATCTTTTTTTGCATTATGGTATTGGGTGTTGTTGCGAAGCGGCTGTGGGTTAAAAACGGCATTAATAGAAGTTGGTGACAAGTAAACTGTGGCACATGAGTTTGAAATTCATTCTTGTCGGTATAGAAAAACGAAGCGGGGCACGCCGATTGGCATGTCCCGCTTGATGTTATAACCTTGTTGCTGGTTATTTCATGTTGTCGATATATTTCTTCAAAGCCTCGTTGGTCGGATCGAGTTCGAGGTATTTTATATAGTAGGATTTTGCCGTGGCTGTATCCTTTTTTGCCAAATAGTAAGAAGCTAAATACATATAAGCTTCCATGAAAGCATCTTTCTTCTTTTCAGGATCGATAGCCGTATCTTTGTCAATGGTTTCCATCATTAAGTTGTAAGGTGCAACGGCTAGACCCTTTGAACGATCTGATCCTTCGTATGTGAGGGCGATACGTGCCTTACGTTGTGCGATACGATAGTCTTCCGGAACTTTTACAAGTACAGAATCGATAACTGCATTAGCCTTTTCGTAAGCTGCATTTTTAATAGAGTCGTTCAATGCTGTAGCAACGACGTTCTGGTAGCGGCCTGCGAGTATGAAAAGGTCGTTTGTTGTGTGGTCGCCTTTTTCAATGAACTTAGCAAAAAGTTCCGCTGACTTCAAGTGGTAGTTGGCAGCTTTAATGCTGTCAGTTGTAGAAGTTGCAGCTGAACTATATGCGCCACTCAGGTCTTTCAGCAGTTCTACTTTGTCGGGGTTGATTTCTACCGCCTTTTCATATTCGCCGAGAGCCTGTTCTTCTTTGCCGAGTGCTTTCAGAACATCGCCGTAAGTTGTGTAGTCGTTTGATGACAACAGGTTTTCTTCAGATGCTGACTTGAACATTTCGACAGCTGATTTTTCAGCTTCTGCATATTGTTCCAAAGCAGCCTGGTTCAAGAACACCATACGTTTCATAAGGAATGCGTTCGGGTTCTTCTGGAGCTGTGCTTGAGCACGGCTGAGGGATTCCTGATAGTTCTTGCCGAAGTAGAGGAGCACTACGTAACGTTCGTCGTCCGAAGCGAAGTGGTTCGGGTTGTCGATGACGTTCTTATATTGTTCTGCTGCTTTTGTCCATTGGTTGTTTTCGTAGTATTTTTCAGCCAATTCGCGTTGAGCAAGTGCTGAATTCGGATTCTTTGCTACGATTTCTTCCAATTTCTGGATAGCCACTGCCGGGTTGATGCGGAAATAAGTGTTGGCATATTTTACGTATGCGATAGGGCGTTCAGCATCGAAATTAATGGCCATTTCGTAGTAGCCGGCAGAGTCGCCATATTTTTGTTCGTCAGCAAACATGTCGCCTTCGAAAATATAGATGGCTGATTCTTGTTTGTCCTTTTTCTTAGCGTCTTTCAGCGCGTCGTTCCATTGTTTGTTGTATTTCACTTTGTCGGCATTGTAGTATGCACGGGCAATGTCAACGCGGATTTTTGCATCTTTTTTGTTGATTTTTTCTGCATCCTTGAAAAAGTCCTTGGCTGCATCGGCATTTCCCTTCTTCAAAGCTACTGCACCTTTACCGACGTAGTTGTAGGCATATTCCGGATTGGCTTGAAGGCCAAGGTCGAAATATTTGGTAGCTTGGTCTAAGTTGCCTTTGTTCAATTCTATCCAACCCAGATAGTAGTAGGCTTCTGCCTTGTCGGTTGTTGCTTCGTCCAATGTCTGCAACAGCACGATTTCAGCGTTTTTTTCTTGTCCGGCTTGAAAATATTCAACGCCGTCTTTGTAACCGTCGGCATAGCTTGCAAATACTGAGCTGCCGAATAAGGCCAGTGCTAAAATAAATTTAAATTTCATTGTGTTAGTATTTATCGATTTTACATTTTTGTTAATACAAGGTTACTTGGCGTCGGGGCATTATGGCAGGAAGTATTCCTGTGTTAAGGATGATTTTTTGACTGATGACGCCTGTAAGGAAGGAATAGAATCCGTGAGGCAACGTACCGTTTGCTCCGATGCAGATGGCATAGATGCTTCTGTAGAGCGGATAGTCTCCCGTGTAGATGTAATATTGGTAAGGCTTGTAAGCTACCGGATTGTCGTTGCGGCGGATGCCCAATACCTTTATTTCCGTGGAAAGTTTGTTGTTGCCTTCGTAGGAAAGTTCGGTAGTGTCGTTGCGCTGGAGACGTTCCATTTTTTGCTCCGTGCCTGCCGTATCTGTTCCGTTGGCCATGCCGTCGAGATTTGTATTCAGCCAGGTTACGCCGATGACACCCAGGGCATTTTTACGTTTCTTGACTACATCGATGACGGCCTGGTTGCTGCCTTGTGCAAATACATCCTTTGCAAAGAACTTGCCGTTGGTCAACGAGTCGCGCATGTATTTCACTGTGCTGGAATTTTCGTGGTCGAACACCATCATTATCTTGCCCGACTTGTTCGGTGAGATTTCGTTCCAGTCTGTAACTTTTCCGAGGAGAATATCGCTGATGTCACCCAATGAGAGTTCTTCAATCGGATTCTCATTATTGACGATGAGCGCGATGGCATCAACGGCAATCTGCTGGGTTTTTACATTTTTCTTCTTGCTTTCCAGATAGTCAATCTTGTCTTGTGACAATTTGTGCGGTATGACGATGAGCCGTGTGCTGGTGGCCAGTAATGAATCGACGGCTTCAGCTTCACTTACATAGTAGGGCACGATGCTGGCTTCAGGATAGGTATATTCAAAAACATCGATTTCCTGATTCATGATGTTTTCAAAACTTTGGTCGCACATGACGGATGTCACACCGCTGGTGCTTGTTTCAATGGTCTGACGTTTGTTGCATGAGCAGAATGACATTGCTGCGACAGTGGCAAATAGGAATAGTTTCTTCAGTTTCATGCTAATTTGTTTTTATGTTTTTAATTGTAGTCCATACCTTTGAATTGGCGGTATCCTCTGTAGATGCCGTAGACGATGAACAGGGCGCCAAGCGAATAGTATAATGCAGGTGAATCCCATTGGAAGAAGTTCATCAGCATCAGTACTCCCATTCCCAAATATATGAGAATCATGAGTATTCCGAACAGCCATCTTGCCGAAATGGGCGTTTTGTTTGTGTTTTTATCCATTCTGTTAGTTTTTATGTTTCAAGTGCATTCGGTATGGCAGATCTTTACCCGAAGCATGCCTGATTTCAAACGATTGTTTTACGATAATGTTTAATTTTTAACTTGACATTGTAAAGTTACTCAAAAATCATTTACAAATAGGCGCAACAAGTGAGTTTTTATAATTCTTAACCATTTTTGTGCTTCTCATTGTCAAAATGAAAAAAAGGAAATTCGTTTTGCTGAATTTCCTTTCCTGGAGCCTCGAATGGGACTCGAACCCATGACCTTTTCGTTACGAATGAAATGCTCTACCGACTGAGCTATCGAGGCGAAAATTATGCCGTCATTTTTTTGACGGCACAAAGTTATACTTTATTTTTTAATCTGCACTATTTATTCACGCTTTTTTTACTGAATGCGGCAATAACTTTTGCATTTTTTATATCGAGCACAGCCATTGACAGGGTCGAAACCTGTGGTGTGACTGCTGTTATCACATCTTTCTGCTCGTAATAATTGTTGATAGTTTCTATCGTTATGTCGACGGGCACAAGAATAAATTCTTCGTCGTCAGCTGTTACTTGAGTCTTGTTGTCGGAAATTAATTCCTTCAGGAAGGAGCGCATGCCCGAGAAAGTGTATGACTTTGTCGAACTGTCGTAAGTTGCGTAGAAGGAGTTGGTGTTATCCACGACTTTACTGTTAGCGAAAAAGTCGTCTTTTTCCGATGCTCTGACCATCAGCAGATATTTCGGGGGCGTTATGTTCTTGTCGTTGGCGATTTCTATGACCGGAATCTTCAAGCTCAGGCTGCTAAGCACTGTAATTCCCTGATTCTGATGTCCGTAGTAAGTATCAAGAAGGGCTTGTGTCGGGAATGTGATTTTTGCTTCATATCCGACTGGCGATTGAACGACAACTTCTCCTTGGGCTACGCGCTGCTTGATGGCGTCGGAGGATGTGGATTGAATGTTGTTGTTTGTCACAATTTCCGGAGATACGGCAAAATATTGTCCCGAATACTTCATGATGGTGTCGTTGCCTTCGTCCGTCTTTTCATGCTTGCTGTAGAAAAGATTGAGATAAGTTGATTCGATAGGGATTACTGAGCCACTGCCGTAGGAGGTTGTTGCATAGATACCTTTAAAGGCATCAGCAAAAAGTTCCGGATCAGAGAATGTCGATGGCGACTGCTTGTAGAGGGTGAACAGGTCTTTTCCCAACTGTTTCGGAAGGTCTACCTCCACAATGCAATAGTGGTACACATTGTTATAGTAGTCTTTTGTGTAGATGCTGTTCGACATTGTGTAGGATGTGCTGCCCAACAAGTCCGATTCCGAATAGTATTCGCTCGGGTTGAAGTCGCTGTAAATAGGGTATGGCAGGCGTTTGTTGAGTCGGTATACGTTTACGCGCATGGGGGCAAGCGTATCGCCGACGATATTTTCAAACGGTACTGTCATGACGAGTTTCAGGGAGTCGATGTTGTCGGCTGTCACGTTCGTTGTGTCAATGACACTCGACGGCATGAATTCGGTGACAAAATCGGAGGACAAAGTTCCGTACTCCGAAGTGTGAAGTTTTCCAAGCAACTTGGTGACGGTCCGGGCCTGAATCTTACTGGTGGCGACGGATTCACCGCTTATTGTGAACGACGAGTCAACAACCAACGACATGTCAGTCTCGAGTATGGAATTTCCGATGTTGTTGTCATCGCAAGCTGTAGTCGCAGCGAACAGGGCTGCGGCTCCAAGCATAAAATGAAAAAATTTCATGATTGTAGATGAGTGTGCTATAGGGTTTTGTAAAATTCGGCACAACGATCGATGTTATTGTCTATGTTTTCATCATAAGGCAAGAACGGAATGTTGTGTTCTTTTATAAATTCGATAATTTCTGGGTTAACGTCTTTACATTGCTGGATTACGCCGTCAGCATGCTGAAGAGCCAATTTTGCCAGGGTCGTAAAATCTACCGGCTTGCCTGAAATGGATTTGAGGTCATCGTCGTTGAAACCTTCCATTCGCAGCTTTTCTTCGAAACGCGGGTCGAGACATCCTTCGAACGACGAGCCGAAAAGCGAATAAACAATTTTCGAATTGCGGAACGACGGATCGTCGGCATAGACTTTCTTGATGTAAAGCGGTGCCAATGCGGAAATCCATCCTTGACAGTGGACGATGTTGGCTTCCCAACGGAGCTTCTTTACGGTTTCGATGGTGCCTCTTACGAAGAAGATGCAGCGCTCGTCGTTCAGCTCAGGCGTAAGTTCTGTTTCCAGACCTTTGTCCGGGTTGCGTTGGAAATAGTCGTCGTTGTAAATGAAGTACACTTGCATTCTGGCGGGTTGCAATGTGGCTACTTTGATAATCAGAGGGTGGTCGGTGTCATCGATAATCAAGTTCATTCCTGAGAGACGAATGACTTCATGCAACTGGTTGCGTCGTTCGTTGATGCAGCCGTATTTTGGCATGAATGTCCTCACTTCATAGCCTCGTTCCTGCATGCCGTGCGGCATGTCATGTCCCATTATTGACATTTCTGAATCGGGGAGATAAGGTTTGATCTCTTGACTTATAAATAATACCTTGCCGTTACTCATAATTTATCTGATTATTGGTGCAAAGATAGTAAAAACTTTCAAATTATAAAAATATTTCGGTTAAGCCTCTGTTCAAAAGGCCTTAAAAGAAATAAAAAACAATAAAATGCAATTTTGCCCGCCTATGGTTTTTCTATGTGACAAATATTTATTTCCTTTGCACCGTTTTATTTGAATCGTATGAAAGTAATTAAAACGGTAAGAGAATTGAAGCAGGCTGTTTCAGAGCTGAAGCAGGCTGGTAAAGTGGTCGGATTGGTTCCGACTATGGGGGCGTTGCACGCAGGTCACATGTCGCTTGTCGACAGGGCCCGTCGCGAAAACGATGTTGTGGTCGTGAGCGTGTTTGTCAATCCGACACAGTTTAACAATAAAGAGGATTTGCGCACATATCCCCGTACGGAAGAGC
>URMA01000046.1 GCA_900548875.1 uncultured Porphyromonadaceae bacterium
GCGCCGATGGTACTGAGAAATCGGGAGAGTAGGTCACCGCCCCCTTAGAAGAGGACACATCAACTGATGTGTCCTCTTTTTTTATGTCCGAACGCGAACGAAACGGAGCAGCGTTGGGCGGAAACATCCGTCGATTCATTTCGGACACACCTGGGGTGTGTCCCTACGTCAAGGGCGTTGATTCTGGTGCCGCCATGTGATGATGCAGGCCGGCAATATGGATGTTTGTTTGCGCTGTGTATGTTGTTTATTTCTGGATACACCACGGTGTGTTCAAGAATACATTCTCTTTGGCTTGAGTTGTGGAAATGATTATTCCAACGAAAGGGTTACGGTAACGCTTCCGGAACCGCCGAGTAGGTCGAGCATTTGCTGGCGGGTTGTCACTCCGTCTACTTTGCCTAATCGTGTCAGGCTCCAGGTGTTCGTGTCATAATAGATGACAAATGAACTGCCTTGATAGAGAATCAGGTCGCCGGGCGCTGTGGTGATCCGTGAGTTGTTCTGCGGTAAGGTGAATCCTAATGAACCGACTTTCTCCATACTGCCATAGTCGTCCATACGGATGCTTATGCTGCCTTGCGTAAGGCGTTCCTTCAATGCTTTTGTCGATGAGTTGTCGACCAGTGTGGCCGTGAATGTGCGGCCGTTTGCCGTAAGTTTTAGAGTGTTGGTTTCCATATTTTCATTATCGTGTATACTGTCGTTTTCTGCGTGTTCGGGCGTTTCGGGCATAAACGGTTCTTCCTGATTAGGCGAACAGGCTGTCATCGACAGAAAAGCGAAGAATAGGAACGGAAGAATCAAGAAGTTTTTCATAATGTATCAATTTTAGAAATGGGTGTTATTTGCAATGACAAAATTAAGCGAAACGGGTTGTCAATCCGGTATACAGATTCTTGTAATATTAACCTCAATTGCGGATTTGAACATAGATAGCGATTGAGGTTTAAGATTTCGATGGATTTTGTATTTTTGTCGGGAAACAGATTGATATGGATTTAAAAGAAAGAATGTCCGGCCGTTTGAACAAGGCGAGAATTGAGGAACTTTGTGAGGAAATACGCGGTAATGTTTCCTGTCAGGAATGTTTGTTTGATTTGACCGACGATGCAGACAGGCGGATTGCCTATAATGCCTTTTGGGTATTATCCCGTCTTGTGGCTGTTGACAATTCCTGGATTATTACGAAAAGAGATATATTGATTGACCGTGTCATGGCAGAGCAGACCGACGGAATACGGCGGCAGATATTGGCCGTGCTGTTGCATTTGCCTTTCGACAAAGAGCATTTGCGGTCGGATTTTGTGGATTTCTGTTTGGAAAAAATACCGTTGAATCGGGAAACGTGTGCAGTCAGAGTGTATTGTCTGAGGCTGGCATTTGAGCAGTGTAAATTTTATCCGGTGCTGTTGCAGGAACTTCAGGCCGTGCTTGCCATGATTGACGGTGAACCGCTTCCTGCGGGACTTTATGCTGCCCGGGCTGATATAAGAAAGAAATGGAAACGATATCAAAATTGCTGATCGTTTATGTGGCGGCGGTGAATGTCGTTGCTTTTGTCGTCTACGGAGTGGACAAGTATAAGGCGCAGAAGGCGAAATGGCGTATCCGTGAATCCACGTTGCTGCTGTTGGCTGCCATTGGCGGAAGTGCGGGTGCATGGTTGGGCATGAAGATATGGCACCACAAGACGCGTCACGCAAAGTTTCGTTATGGTGTGCCGGCAATTTTACTGATACAACTTGCTGTTGTGTTTTATTGCTTATGGAACTGAAATATTACAGCCGGAATCGGGTAGAAATTCCCGGTTCCGGCTGTGTGGTCTGTTTCTGTCCGTTGTGGTGTTATAGCACGTTCAGATGTTCCAGCAATATTTTTACACCGAGGCAGATAAGAACGATACCACCTACGGGCTCCATGCGGAATTTGAATTTCCGTCCCGCGTATGCTCCAATAAGACTTCCGGCGAGCGAAAGGACGAAGGATGTAATGCCGATGGCTACGACTGGATAGGTCAGCGATGAGAAGCTGCGCATGCCCACAAAGGCAAATGAAATGCCGATGGCAAGGGCGTCAATACTTGTCGCCACGGCAAGCGTAAGCAGCACCTTCAGCTGAGTTGGGTCGAAATTGGCTTCTTCCTCGCTCTTGCAGCCCTCGATAATCATTCTTACTCCCAGAAAAGCCAGAAGGGCGAAGGCAATCCAATGGTCGTAGGCCTCGATCAAGCCGCTGAAATAGCTTGCGCCCAGCCAGCCGATAATAGGCATGACGGCCTGGAACAATCCGAAGAAAAAGGCCATTTTAAAAAACAGCCGCCAGTCGAAGCGACGTATGATGATGCTGCTTGCTACGGAGATGGAAAAGCAGTCCATAGCCAGGCTGACAGCCAGCAGCCATATTTCAATATTGCTCATAACCTGTGTAAAAGACGAATGCGGACGAACTATGCTTTGCGCACTTGTCCGTCCCCGTTGATGATGTATTTGTAGGTGGTCAGTTCGGCAAGTGCCATCGGACCGCGTGCATGAAGTTTCTGCGTGGAAATGCCGATTTCAGCTCCAAAACCGAATTGCCCGCCGTCGGTGAACGATGTCGGCAGATTAGTGTAGACACAGGCGGCATCGATGTCGCGCGTAAACATGCGGCATGCCGCTTCGTCCTCGGCCACGATGCTTTCACTGTGTTTCGATGTGTAGCGGTTGATGTGGGCGATGGCTTCCTCGATGTTTCCGACGGTTTTTACCGACATTTTATAGTCGAGGTATTCGTGTCCCCAGCTTTCATCGTTGGAGTGCTCTAGCGGGCTGTAATGGCCTTCCAAGGCGGCGTAGGCTTCCGCATCGGCATAGATCGTCACCTTGCCGTTCATGGGAGCTACCAGTTCGGGCAGGTCGGCGAGGCGGCTGCGGTCGATGACAAGGCAGTCGAGCGCATTGCATACGCTCACGCGGCGCGTCTTGGCATTGTTGACAATGGCTTTTCCCTTTTCCAGATTACCGGATGAATGGAAATAGCAGTGGCATATGCCTGCACCCGTTTCGATGACCGGAACCCGTGCATTTTCGCGGACAAACTGAATCAGGCGGCTGCTTCCGCGCGGTATCACCAGGTCGATATAGCCCACGGCCTGAAGCATTTCGCGTGTCAGTTCATGGTCGGGCGGCAGGAGAGTGGCGCAGGCTTCGTCGAAACCTTCCTCACGCAGTACGGCATGAATGACTTCCATAATGGCCCGGTTGGAGCAGTCGGCGTCCGTACCGCCTTTCAGCACACAGGCATTCCCGCTTTTCAGACAGAGCGAGAATACGTCGAAGGTCACATTAGGCCGTGCTTCGTAGATGATGCCGATAACGCCGAATGGCACGCTCACTTTGTGGATTGTCATGCCGTTAGGCTGCGTCCATTCCTTTAGCGTCTTGCCTTGTGGCGAGTCGAGTGTCGCCACTTTGCGCATGTCGTCGGCAATGCCTTTCAGCCGGTCCGGTGTCAGGCGCAGACGGTCGTATTTCGGGTCGGCAGGGTCCATTTTTGCCAGGTCGTCGGCATTGGCTGCCAATATTTTGTCCATGTTCGCTTCCGCAGCGTCCGCCACATGACGGAGTGTGCGGTCAATCTCTTCCCTCGTAGCGCGGTTCAGGCTTCTCGAAGCCGTGCGCGCATTGACCAACAGGGTTTTCAATGCTTCGTTCATAGTCGTAATTTATTCGATGCAAAGGTAGTTATAATGAATGACAGGGCGTGCTCCCTGTTCTCCGATTTTTTCCCGTGCCTCGTCGCTGCTGTAGGAGGTCCGTCCTACGGCGAAGGCAGTTCCGTCGGGGGCGATGATACGGACAATGTCGTCCTTCTCAAAGTCGCCTTCCACTTTTACGACACCTACGGGCAAGAGGCTCGTTGCCTGTGAGGATGTCAAGGCGCGGTAAGCTCCCTCGTTGATGTATATTTTCCCTTTCGCGAATCCTTCGCTGTGGGCAATCCATTTCTTCACGCTGGAAACCGGATGGCTGTCGGCCACAAATTCCGTGTGCGGCACATCCGCCCGATGGAGCAGGATGTCGGTAAGAATATTTTCGCGTTTGCCGTTGGCAATGATGACGGAGATACCCTCGGCCGCTACCTTGCGCGCAATGCGGAATTTCGTCCCCATGCCTCCTCTGCCGAACGACGATTTCGAGGTCTGGACAATGGCTTCCGCATTCAGTTGGGCTTCCGGACGGATTTCACGCAGCAGTTTCGAACTTGCGAGCGACGGGTCGCCGTCGTAGACGCCGTCGATGTTCGACAGAATCACCAGTACGTCCATTCCCATCATCGTGGCAATCAGTCCCGACAGCTCGTCGTTGTCGGTGAACATCAGTTCCGTGACCGAAACCGTGTCGTTTTCGTTCACAATGGGAATCACTCCGTTTTCGAGCATCACTTCCATGCAGTGTTTTTGGTTCAGGTAGTGCAGGCGCGTAGAGAAGTTTTCCTTCATCGTCAGCACCTGGCCGCAAATCATGCCGTGGTCGCGGAAAAATTCATAGTAACGGTTGATGAGTTTAGCCTGTCCCACAGCCGAAAACAGTTGGCGTGCCGACACAGAGTCGAGTTTCGGTCCGCCTTTCATTTCGCTTCGTCCCGAAGCCACTGCTCCCGAAGTGATGAGGATCACCTCCATCCCGTTGCGGCGCAGTTCTGCCACCTGGTCGACCAGCGCCGACATTCGTGTGATGTCGAGCGTGCCGTCGCGCCTTGCCAGCACATTGCTGCCTATCTTGATGGCTATTCGCTTATGTTCTTTCATCTTTTCTACCTTTTGAGGTTTACAAAAATAACAGATTCGCGTGAGAATTGAAACCCTCTGCCTGTAAAAATAAGAATATCAGCAGCAGAAAGCAGGAAAAGCACGGAAAACAGGAATATTCTGCTATCTTTCTACATTGGTGAAAGCCGACAGATGTTTTACCTTGTGTTGGCTTGATTATAAATGTTGTTTAGTATATGATCAATAATATACCATTCTCCACCTTGTGCTCCACGTACCAATGGTTGAGAACTTACTCTATCAATTTGATATATTAATCGACTTTTGATTTCTATTTGTTTGGTTTCATTTCTAATAGAAGTTGTGACCAGTAATGAAATTTCGGATATGGCCGGAGCACTATCCTTAATTTCTAATATTTGATAACTTATACATTTTATTCCTTCAACCCGTGTGCGTACTTTTCCTGCCATAACTCCGACAGATTTACCTGAATAATCAATTAGCATTTCTGCCATCTTCCCATAATTCCCACTTTTATATAACTCCATAAATTGAACTATTTTATATTCGGGTGTTCCTTCAATTGGTTTATAAGTGGAAAAATCTATATAGCTAAGGTCACGAGGTTTCCATTCATTAAGCATTTTCTTCTCGATTTCTATTTCTTTTGCTTCCTTATAGCAGGCTTTAAGATCTTCATATATTTCCTTTATACTTTGATGTTTCTCTTTTGAAGGTCCTGTATGTTTGTTATCGCAAAAATGTTTAATCCAATCAGCAACAGCAAATAATGTTGACAGGGCCTTTGTTGCAACTGTTACATTATCATAACAGACATCCATTCCATGTAATATGCCATTGCGATATGGAATATAAATAGGAGAGGCTGTCGTTTTTTTTCTTGCTTTTGACATTAATTGAATTAAAGATGACAGTCCTTCTTCATGGCCAATTATAGAATCATAAAGTGTCAAATCCACATCTTGGGCAAACAACCCTTGGTTTTTCTTTAAAACTTGGTTTACAGCTCCGTCAATAATCATTAAAAATACAGGGACACATGCATGGTAACGGTTATTGGCATAATCATCCAATGCTTTTTGCAATAAATCATACCGTTCTTTGAATCCACATAAATTACGAAGAGGATATACTAAGTGACGAATATTTCCTTGGTAATAATCGATTAATTCCTGTTCACCTTTTTCTATATTCCCATTCTCGCCTAACGTAACGCATCGCTTGATAAGTTCGGCATTCATACTGCCAAAACAAACCCATCCACGTTGTAAATAAATTGAGTTGAAACGGTCAGGCAGATTTCTTAATTCACATAGTTCCTCTGTTGTCTGTGTGAGCTTTTGTCTATCTTCTTTGTTTAATAGACAGGGCATTAATTGGGAGATGTTCTTTAAATCATTTAGTTGATTCTCAAGTTTTTTAAATGATGGATTCTCTGCAATTTTATCACTCATTTTTGAATCTCAAAGGTCTTTCTTGATATACTTGTTCTATTTTTTATTTAATTTCTTGATTTCTTTATCAAAATTTAATTTCTTGATTTCTTTATCAAAGTCACTTTCGAGCATATCCATTTCCCGTTTGCGATATATTTCAAATTCCTTTTCCGCCTTTTCTATGGCTTGTTTATGTGTAATGTTGCCCTTGCCCATTAAGACTTTCCGTTTGTGTGCTATAATTTGATTGTCGAGAGCTTCGATCCAGTCGCTCATCGTCATTGGGTTCATTTCCAATGCTTGGAATTCAGCAAAATCGAGAAATCCTGAAACGAGCAGATTTAAGCGTTGAAGCTCGATTTCTGACAAATAGTTTTTTGCAATTTTTACATCATCTTTGGTTACATAGTTACCTTTGAAATTAGTCATTCCGACGAATGGTTTTTCGTTGTCTACACGGTTGTATATTACCTCAGCAGCTGTATTCTCATGAACCGCATAATGCAGTTTGTTTTGTACGGTGGCAAAAAAAGTTTTAGTCATTTCGCTGCGGGGATCATAGTCCGTGGCTGTGGCATAAATATCTGTAACTTGTTGATAAAAGTTGCGTTCGCTACTGCGAATATCTCTGATGCGTTGCAGTAATTCTCGGAAATATCGGTTCCCTCCTTGCTTCAACCTTTCATCATCCATGGCGAATCCTTTTTGAATATATTCGTGCAAACGCTGTGTCGCCCAGCGACGGAAACGTGTGGCGACTTGAGATTGGACACGATATCCCAAGGCTATGACCATATCGAGATTGTAATGGTCAATATTGCGTTTTACTTGCCGATTGCCTTCTTGACGAACTGATAAGAATTTCTTATAAGTTCGATTCTCGTCAAGTTCTTGATCTGCATATATGTTCTTTATATGCATAGAGATATTTTCCTGAGTGGTACAATAAATTTCCGCCAACTGATTTTGTGTAAGCCATAAATCTTCGTCGGCAAAACGGACAGAAACGCGTGTTATTTCGTTATCGTCTTGGTAAAGGATTATTTTGTTGTCTTCAGTCATATTGTATATATCCTGTATTCTACAAATATAAGAAATAGAAAGAATTGAAACAATTTATACAATCATTTCCTTTTCATTTATTTGCCGTGGTCGGATTGATGCAGAGTGAGAAAAACATTATAAATTAATATTAAATCCAGCCATGACGGTGGCGCGGGGCATGGGGTAGCCGGCGTTGATTTCGTATTTCTGTGCCAAAAGGTTTTCGCCTCTTACCCAAATGTCAATCCATTTGGCTGCGCGGAACTGGCCGCGTGCGTTCCAGAGTACAAAATTCTCGGTTACAGGATTCTCGCCGATTGCCGTATACAGACTGCCGATATATTGCAGTCCGGTAGAAACGCTCCAACGTCCTTTCGCGAAACTTGCCCCTGCGTAGAACTTATGTTCAGGTGCGGCGATAACCGGATTTTCCATGTGCAGAAAACTGTAGTTGCCGTCCACCGACCACATCCGGTTGATGCGGTATGCCGCTTGGAGTTCGATTCCTGAATTCTTGATTGTGCCGGAATTTTGGTTGAGCATTCCGCTTCCGTTTGGATTCGGCAATGTCATTATCAGGTTTTTGCCGTCGATATAGAAAACATTTATACCATAGCGGAAACGGCCATCGAACAGCGTTTGCGAGAGGGCAATTTCGTAGTTCCACATCGATTCCGGCTGCAAGTCGGGATTCTGCGGCGGAAACATATACATTTCGCGGAGAATCGGGTAGCGGAACCCTTTGGTGGCCGAGGCTTTCAGTTCGATAGCGTGGGGGAGGTGAAACGCCATACCGGCCTGCGGTACCCATTCTGTGCCCACCCGTGAGTGGTGGTCGACGCGGAGTCCGGCATTTAACGTCAGCCAATTGCTGACGTCCTGACGGATGTCAACATATCCGGCCATTTCATTCTCGTGTTTGTCCACCAAATTGCTGCATGTGCCGGCATTCTCGCCTGCCACATACTCCGTCCAGGCCTTGCCTCCATAGCGGAACCAGTCGAAGCCCAACGTGATGCGGTTGCCGGTAAAGAAACGGGTGCTCTGGTAGAGAGATATGCCCATCATGTTGTCGTGCGAATGGAAACGTCCGTCCTGCGACGTTTCGCCGGCGCTTGGCGTGTAGCCGTCGTTAATCCAGTGCTTGCCCCAGTTGTAGAAGAAACTCAATGCGCCGGACGTATTTTCATATTTGTTGTTTAGCGAAAAGGAAGTCATACCCCGTGTGATGCGTTGGTCGCCGTCCACCAGCGGGGCCGATACGGGTCTTGGATAGGAAGCGTTGAAGTGGGTCACGTTTACATCGCTATACATGTTCCAGTTGTCCGTCACTTCATAAGCCAATTTTTCATAGCCGCCATATTGTTCGAAGCCCATATCCGCACGATGTCCGTCGGTCCGGTTGTAGGAGCCGCTCACTATACTGCTGAACCGGCCTTTGCGGATGCGGTTTGTCAGTTCCGTTTCCAGCGTATTGAAGGAACCGTAGCCGGCGCGGAGATTTGTGCGGATTCCGTCTTCCTGCATTTTGCGGGTGACAATATTGATGACACCGCCCATTGCGTTGGAGCCGTAGAGTACGGAAGCCGGGCCGCGCAGCACTTCCACTTTGTCGGCAAGCAGCGACTGGTAGGCATCGGCAATCGGATGTCCGAAAATTCCCGCATATTGCGGATGACCGTCGATGAGCACCATCAGTCGCGCACTTCCGCCGCTCAGTCCGCGTAAGGAAATGCCTCCGGCCGCACCGTCGGAAACACCGTATCCCATCATGCCGCGCTCGGTGACAAAAAGTCCCGGCACCTGTTCCGACAATATCGGCAAAAGCGAAGGCTGCATGCTCTGTTCAATTGTCGGACGATCGATCACCGATACCGTTTGCGACAGATGACGGATGTCCGTTTCATGGCGTACACCTGTCACCACCACTTCGTTCAGCGGATAGTTACGGTCCGTGCGGGTCGTATCAGTTTGGGCGTTTGCCATTCCCGCCGACATCAGGCAGGCGGCCGATAAAATCCATATTGTTGCAGTTTTCATATTCTTATCTTTTCCGTTATAGTCGTACAAAAATAATGAAAGGTGAGTGGAGATTAAAATATCGAAACTTGTTTCAGATATTTTTTATTTCGAATCGTCTCCTATCTTCTGTAAGAAGGCTAAGTGTATTGTTTTTTTGGTTATAAATGTTTTGAACATGCCCATGTGAACCATTTATCGAAGTTGCGTGTTTTTTAAGAAACTTAGCCGGAGGTGTCCGGAGGAATTGATAATAGTAATTTTAATAGTATGAGGTTAATTATGAGTGACCGCCCTGTTGATGTTGCTTATGTGGATGATACGGCGGTGAAATTTATTGATTTGTCGAAGTTGAAAATCTCGAACTGTGTCGGTTGTTTCGGTTGTTGGACGCGTACGCCGGGAAAATGCGTGTTTCGTGACGATGCCACCAAGGTGTATCCGTATATCGCCGCCAGCGACAGGGTGGTGTATGTGAGCCGCGTGTGTTATGGCGGCTACGACAGCATTATGAAAACGATGCTTGAACGTGCCATTCCCGTGCAGCAGGCCTTTATCCGCATACATAACGGGGAAACCCACCATGTGCAGCGGGCCGTCAAGGCGAAGAAGGCAACAATTGTGGCCTATGGCGACATTTCACCGGAGGAACAGGACATTTTCCGGCAGCTGATAGCCCGAAATGCCCACAACATGAGCTTTGAGAGTCATGAAATAGTATTTACCACCGAAGCCGCAGTCGACGACGCGGTGAAAAAAGCAGTAGAAAAATGGGACGAATAATGATATTGAACGGCAGCCCGCGTGCGCCGAAGTCGAATTCAAAACGCTATGCCGAAATTTTTTCGAAATACAGCGAGTTGGAAACCGACACGTTTATTGTGACAAAAAACAATCATCAGGAACTGTGTGCAAAAATGGACGGATATACCGATGTCCTGTTTGTCATTCCGCTTTATGCCGACTCTCTGCCCGTAGGGTTCCTGAATTTTCTCAAGACGCTTGAAAAGAATCCGCCGAAGCGCAAACCGGTGATTTCCGTGCTGATCAACTGCGGCTTTCTGGAATACAGCCAGAACGACGTGGCCGTGCAGATGTTGCAGTTCTATTGTCGGAAAAACGGCTACCGTATGGGGTCGCTTCTGAAACTCGGAAGCGGAGAGGCCATATTGGGCACTCCGTTTAAGTATGTTGCCGTCCGCGCCATCAAGCGGTTGGCGAAATCCGTGTCGCGTTCTGACTATCGCACGCTGGAGGCAACGATGCCTTTAAGCCGACGGCTGTTCCTTTGGGCTTCGACCTACTACTGGACCCTTTACGGACGGCGGTTTGGCACGACTAAGCGGCAGATGCAGACGATGAAAATTGAATAATCCGTCCGCATTGTCCGCACTGAAAACCTATGCGGGTAACAGGCCACATAAGATAGGGCCTGTTACCCGTATGTCGTTATTTTTGACAAGATGCGAAAACGCGGCATTAAAGCTGGGAAAGTGATGGCTACGGTCTGTATCGGAATTTCTTTACGACCCTGCCTGTGCGGTCAATCGAACCGGTCAGGCTGATTTCGGTGTCGTTCGTCATTCCGAATCCGTCTTCATCCATATAAAACCGTCCGTCGGGGTGCAGTGTCCACCTGACCTGCGCCACTCCGTTGCTGAACGACTGGATGATGGTAGGGTAATAAGCATCCCGCGCCTTTGCCATGGCGACGGCGTTTTCCGGAGCCTGTCTCAGGGAGTTCCAGTCGATATCCTTCGTGCCGACAGTTTGCAGTATCCGATGTTCATTCATGAATTCAACCGCCGTTTTGGTCCTTGCGTCCATCAGGAAACGGGGTTTCCAATATTCGTCGATAGCCTCGTTCACTACCCACATGTCCTCCTCAAGATTGTATCGCTGGTAAGGACGTTGTGCGTATTTCTCGGAGCAAAGCTCCTCATACAGCTTCTGCGACAAGATTGTGCCTTTCTGATGTTTGTTTTTAGCCATAGTCCTTCAATTTTTGAGAAAGAAGGAAAGTATTTCCCTTCGCTTGTAAAGTTAATAACTTCTGCCGATAATGTTATCGTTACCATTTCAAAATCGAATAGAGTCCTCGAAAAACTTCCTGTCATGCAGTCTGCAAGCAGTGTCCCCGTATGTTTCAGTGCATGAAAAAAATTCCCTTTGATAGTCTTTATTCTAAATTTAATTTCTACATTTGTCCCGGCTATGGGATTAGCCATTAAATGCCCTGTAAAAGGACTGCACGGCATGATTGCAGTCAGGTGCTGATGATCCCTACTCAATATGAAATAATAGCGTTTTATTGTTATGTTAAGGACTTTATTTGTCATTGGAGCAGGCAGTTTTACAGGTGGAATCTTACGTTACCTCTTGTCAAAATTTATTCAGAATTTCGGATTCTATTCATTTCCTGCGGGTACTTTCTTCGTAAATGTCCTCGGCTGTTTTGCCATTGGTCTTTTTTACGGATTGTTTGAACGCAACAGCCTGATGAATCCTGATTTACGCCTTTTTCTGACTGTTGGTTTTTGTGGAGGATTTACAACCTTCTCCACGTTTATAAACGAAAGTTATCAGTTGATAAGGGACGAAAACTTTTTCTACCTGTTCTTCTATGTTGCACTCAGTCTGTTGGTTGGGCTGGCAATGCTTTATTTGGGTTATTTACTTGTAAAAGTCTTGTAATATGGATGCAAGTTCAAAAAAATATAAGGTACTGCGAATTTATCTAAGCAATACGGACAAGATTAAACAAACGTCAGCTTATGAATCCATTGCATTTAAAGCCAAGGCGTTCGGATTAGCCGGTACCACGGTGTATAAAGGAATCATGGGCTACGGCGCAAGCAGCGAACTGAACCCCGTAAAATTCTGGGAATTGACGGAAAAAGTCCCCGTGATTGTCGAAATGGTGGATGAGGAAAGCAAAATCATGTCGTTTATCGAATCGATCAAACCCTGGCTCGATCTCATGCCGAAAGGTTGCCTTATAACCTGCCACGACACCGATGTCCTGCTGATAAGAAAAGGACAAGACAAACAGCACAAAGTCGGAATGTAAAAAACGTCGTCGCCCGCCGAGAAACGTATGGGGGCAAATCGTTATATCATCAATTTCTCCAGTTTCATTTTCCATTTTTTCCAATCCGGCATTTCCTGAGTCAGCAACTCATAAAAGGCTTTGGTATGGTTGCGGTGGACAAGGTGGCAGAGTTCGTGCATGATGACATACTCAATGCAAATTCGCGGAGCACCGACGAGCCGGGGATTGAGTAGAATTTTCCCGGAAGCGGTACAGCTTCCCCAGCGGGTTTCCATTTCTTTCAGTTCGATTCCTGACGGTTTTACTTGATGGCGGCTAAACCGAGATATCAAAGGATCGGCATACTCTTTGAATTTGATTTCAGCGCGTTTTCTGTACCAGGTCATGAGTAGGGCGCGCGCATCTTTACGGTGTCGGCATTCTATTTCGATGATATTTCCTTTGTAGTGCACCTCGTTTCGTTCGCTGTCAATAATGCGCAGCATATATTGCCGTCCTAAATACAAGTGCGACTCTCCGCTGACATATTTTCGCTCCGGCGTATGTATGCCGAAAGAGTTGAAATAGCGCTGCTGCTTATAAATCCAAGGAGCACGCCGATGAACGTGTTTCCTGATTTGCTCCAATGGAGCGTCCAATGGAGCCTTTACTTCCACACTGCCATCCGGATGCACACAAATGCCCAATGTTTTTCGGGTCCGGTATTCGACGGCATATTCCATTACAATGGAACCAAACTCGAAACTGTCCTTTATTTGATCCATAGTTTTGCCACATCTACACAGCCGTCAATAATTGCATCCATATCGTCGAAAGAAAAGGCCAGTTCATATTTCCTTTTTACTTCATCGATAAGATAGTCCTCCAGTTCTATTTTCATGCGACCGATAATGTCAGATTTTTGTTGCCAGTCAACCAACACGTTGTTATCCACAATCAGAGTGCTGTTTATAATCTTGTCAAAGGCTCGGGCTGTTTCCAATGCCAGTTGTTTTAGATCAATGGTGGCATTGTTGCCAAATACCCGTTGATAGGTTTCCAACGCCAATCCGTAATAAGCCTTCGCCGCATTGTTCTGCTGCAGCTCCTCCGGTAATTCATTGTCGGTGTGTGATAATATGTCGTCCTTGTATTTCTTCACTCGTTTCAAGTATTCCAATTCATCAATTCTGCCCTGCTCATAAGCGGCAATGGTTTCTTGCAGCAATTGGGAGAATTTTTTGTAGAACGCGGGGTCGCTGTCCATATTTTCCGTAATAAACTTGCTGGTGCGCGAAGCAATGGTATCCGCTTTTGCGGCTGTACCTACAACTTTTTCCACTTCCCGTTCGAAGGCTTCCGTATCAAAGATGTTCACCAACTCGGTAATTGGCTTTACCGCACCGCTTTCCACATGACGGTTAATCAGTTTCTGTATCTGGCCTTCATATTGCTTGTAATCTATCGTGTCCGAATAGCGTAGTTGGACAGCCGATCTCAGCTTGACGAACATGTTCAGGTCATCTTTGTATTGCTTGATTTTTTCATCTGGAGTTTGCAGGTGGAAATCACGTGTTGAAAGTGCAATCTTCAGGCAGGATGCATAGGCTGTCAGTCTTTCGTAAAATTCCTGTCGGCGGTCTTCGTCACGTAACGACTGGGCGTATGCTTCCAAATCCCGTTTGTTCGGTATGGATTTGAACAGATCCCACAACTCGGAATATTTCTGGGGAAGTTTTGCGATTTCACTGTCGACTGATTCCAACGTTTCGCGGAATACATCCAGGTCTTCCTCGTCATATTGGGAGTATAGGTCAAGCGCAAAGTTCAATTCATTCAATACGCCATAATAGTCTATGATATAGCCGAATTCCTTGTCGTCGCAAACACGGTTGACGCGTGCCACGGCCTGTAATAGCGTGTGCCCGTTCAGCTTGCGGTCCAGATACATGACTACTACCTTCGGCTCGTCAAATCCGGTCAGCAATTTGTCCACCACAATCATGATTTCCGGCTGTTCCTGATTTTTGAAGCGGGAAATCAGGTTGGTCTGATACTTTGTGGATGTTCCGTGTTCATCCATCATTTTCTTCCAGTATGCCTTTACTTCTTCCGTTGTGTCTCCGAAGGATGAATCTTCCCCTTCACGAGTGTCGGGAGGCGTGATAAGCACTTCTGAAGAAACCATACCGATTTCGTCCAGATATTTTTTATACAGTACGGCAATCGCTTTCCGCGGGGTAACCAGCATTCCCTTGAATTTTGTACCCTGCCAGTTGTCGCGGAAATGCTCGGAAATGTTCCAGGCAATGGAATATATCCGTTGGTCTGTCTGATTGATAAAGTCAGTGCGCGAATACTTTTTCTTTAAGTCGGAGGTTTGGTATTCATTCAGCCCCTCGCAAACTTTGTTAAAGAAATCGTCGATAGGTCCCTCCTGAACATATTGGGGCACAATGCGCCCTTCGTAAAGCAAAGGGACTACGGCACCGTCTTCCACAGCCTGACGCACGGTATACACCGGGCGGATAATACCGCCAAAAGTTCTGGCCGTATTTTTCTCTGACTTCATCAATGGTGTGCCTGTAAACGCTATTTTGCAGGCATTGGGCAGCACCTTGTCCATCTTTATTGCCATTTCCTTGTATTGGCTGCGGTGCGCTTCGTCAATCAGGATAAAGATATTGGGGCTGGTGAGCGGTCGTTTCATCCGCTTGACTGCCGTTTCAAACTTGTTGATGATTGTTGTGATGATGGCATCCGTATTGCTTTCCAGCAGTTCCACCAAATGTGTTCCGGTGGTGGCATTCACCACTTCCCGTCCGCATTTCTTGAATGTACCCGTAATCTGGCTGTCCAAATCCGTGCGGTCGGTCACCATCACGATTCTCGGGTTGGGTATTTCTTTGGCTTGGGCGATGGCCTGTGCCAGCAGTACCATTGTAAGCGATTTGCCGCTGCCCTGTGTGTGCCAAACCGCACCTCCCCGACGTTTGCCATGTTCCAGCGGTTTGACCCGTTCCATTATCTTTTTTACCGCAAAGTATTGCTGGTAGCGGGCCAGTTTTTTGATACCGCCGTCATAGAGGGTAAAGTTGTGGATAAGGTCAAGCAGCCGTTCCGGTCGGCACAAGCCGAACAGATACCGGTCCTGTTCGGTTGGCAGTACCGTTTCCTGTTCCATGGCATCGAAATGTGCCCGAACATAGCGGAAACGGTCGCCGAACAGATGTGCTTTCTGTTTCTCGTCCAGCGGAGTGTTGACAAGTTTGTCCAGTTGTTCTTTGTATTCTTTCTCTTCTGTCTCCGTGGCGAACATTTCTTTCCACTTGGTCCAGAATTTGGTCGGTGTTCCCGTTGTGGCATACGCTCCGTAGCTGTTTCCAATGCAGAGTAGCAGGGCGCTGTAGAGATAGAGCGAGCGGATGCCGTCGTCCTTCTGGTTGCGCAGATGTTGGGAAATAGCTTGGTCGAGCGCACCTTTGATGTCCGGTCGCTTGCATTCAATCACCACCAATGGAATGCCGTTGACAAACAGCACAATGTCCGGTCGGTAAGTGTCGGCCATTCCGGTACGTGTTACCGCAAATTCTTCCGTCACATGAAACACATTCCTTTCCGGCCGTTCCCAGTCGATAAAGCGCATGGTGTAGCTTTTCTTGTCGCCGTCAATGCTTTGTTCAAAAGCCTTGCCCAGTGTCAGCAGGTTGTAAACGGCTTCATTTCCGCTCATGTATCCGTCTTCCATCGGGATGTTGCGCATGGCCAGCACCCCGTTCTCGATGTTCTGTTCCGAAAACAGTTCCTCCTTGTTGCGGTTTACCCGAATAGAATTGATGCGCCGCAACTGGTTGCGCAGTACGTCTTCCAGCAGTACGTTCGATGTCTTCCCGCCCCGCATCGCCAATGCCTCGTCAGGGGAAAGATACGTATATCCCAACTTTTGCAACAGCTGCAAAGCGGGTATCTGGCTGATATGGTCTTCTTTGAATGAGAGGTTCATGAATAAAGATTTATAATTTATCCCAAATCGTAGCAAAACTATGAGCCTCTCCTTCTAACAAAGGCAACTCTTTTAGTTCGTGATCTTTTTTTTCGTGGAATTTATTTCTTCGAACATCCAAAATCGCAAATTTTACCTCGGGTTCTTTCACTTTGCTTCTTAATTGCATTTCCATTAAAGTTAGAATTTGATCTGCCTGAGCTTTCTTCAATGCTTCATCTTTAAAATACAATTTTACAATGTAAAAGTTTGATAAACCGTCCTTCTTATTCTCTTCAAGACCAATTTCTGGATTAATAGTGATGGTTATATTTCCCACTTTCCAATCTTTTTTGGGTGGTTTTATCCATTTAAATTGTTTCCTACCTAAAAATTTTTTATATCCTTTAATTATCTCTGGATAGCATTTCTTCTTTTTGTCATCCGTTAAATCTTGAAGAACCTTATCAAGGTATTCTTTTCCTTGTTTCTTTTTATGTAGATTGATAATTGCTTCCCGAATTGCCTTATAAAAATCCATATAAGGTTCATATTCGGTTCTTTCCTTAATTGTTTTTACATGGTTTAACTTTGCGTTCCCCATTTTGTTGACAAACCCAACAAAGTCGGTCAAACTGATTTCAATCTTTTCTATCATATTATTCTTTTGTATAATTAGTTATTTTATAACAATATACATAAACACTGTCTCTTGATCCACCTCCTGTATCTCCTTTCATTCCTTTTTCAAGAAAATACTTTTCCACAGCTTGCGCATGGTCTTTATTGATAGCATCACAATATATCCACCAACCGTATTTTCGACTAACATTGTGCTCTCCGAATAGGCGACGGTCGATATCATTTGTGATACCAATGTAATAGGCATTGTAATTAGTATCACCTTTCAAATGATTGTTGATCTCATTTACAATTTGTTTTGCTGTTAGCTTTGTCATAATATATAAATTTAAAAGTTAAAATTTTACTCGTTTTTTACCAGTGAGGAGTTGTTGCATAAGGCCGCGCTTTTGTTGGCGGAGTAGCTCGAACTTTTGTTGTGCCAATTCTATTTCGCGGTCGGCGGCGGTCAATACCTGCGTAATAGCGGTTTGCTCCTCGAATGATGGATATAAAATCTTCATATTTGTAAAAGTGGAAAGTCGTAATGAATCTACACAGGCTTTTACAGAGTTATTTGTAGCTTGTTTCCCAAAGAAACACATTAAATAATAGTACAAATATTTACCTAAGCAATTTGAAAAATTGCTTATTTTATACACTCGTTGGTGATAATCAAATTTACCATTCACATAGTGAATAATTTCTCCTATTTTTCCTTCGCCTGGAATTAAAATAGCTTCTCCATCATAAGAATAAGAGTTTATTCTTTCAACATTCGAAGATCGAACAAAAAAAGGATATTTTCCATTAACTACTTTATCCTCGTTATTTTTATTTCCTGTTCCTATTTTTGAAATTTCTCCCAATCTTACTTTTTTCCATGGGTCGGAGAAACCGGGGAGGCGGCGTTTGGTGGTGAGTAACTGCTGCATCAAGCCTTTTTTGCGCAATTCAAGTTTTCTAATAAGTTGCGATTGCTTCTCGATGGCCTTGTCCCATGTGCCTAATATCTCAGCAATCTTTTGTTGCTCCGCCAGGAGTGGAGCTAAAACTGGGATTTTCTCGCAAACTTCTCTGTTTAATTTTGGCTGTGCTGTTCCTGTATTGTATTTGTCGTATTTTATTGATTCTAAATAAGCGCACAAATAGTACCTGTCAAATGACGGTTTGGCTTTCAAAACATGTGCATGGTTGTTTACCCATATTTTGCCTTGAACTAAAAATGCAATTGGAGTACTTCGATTGATGATATTAGCGCCGTCCTCTGCCAGCAAAATTAAGTCATCATTAAAAATATAGTTGTTCACATAATCAATGATTCCAGATGCACCATAATAGGGGTAAATCCCGGATATTTTTGTACGATCAGAATCTTTAATGGGAATTCGTTGAGAATCGAGAAAATCACATACTTGATTCAGTGATTCAATCTCCCACTCCTGAGGAATAATCCCCAGCGGAGTTGCTTTGTAGCCTTGCGGTATCGGCGTGGTTCCGTTTGTTTTCATACCTTTCGTCTTCCTGTTAATATCCCAACTCTTTTAAATAATCTTTCAATTTTGCTTGCACTTCTGCCAATTCGGCTTCGAGGGCGTCAATCTCTTTCTGTACAGCAGGAATGTCGACTTTGGCTTCTTCCTCGAATGTATCGACATAGCGGGGAATGTTCAGGTTGTAGTCGTTTTCCTGTATATCAGCAGGGATGGCTACAAATGCATATTTTTCTTCTACTACACCGGGTTCGAGTTCTCCTGATGTGAATTGTTGATAAACAGAAACGATATGGTTGATGTCCTCGGGGCGCAGCTTGTTTTGATTTTTTTCATTTTCAAACTCTCGGCTGGCATCGATAAACAACACGTTGTCGGTCTTTTTCCCTTTGTTGAAAATGGCGATGGCTGCCGGAATACCCGTTCCGTAAAACAGATTGGCGGGCAATCCGATGACGGCTTCCAGCAGATTCTCGTCAATCACCTGCTGGCGGATTTTGCCTTCGCTTGCCCCGCGGAACAGTACGCCGTGAGGAATAACCACACCTACCTTGCCGCTGCCTTCCTGAGCTACCTCTATCATGTGGGAGATAAAAGCCCAGTCGCCCTTACTTTTGGGAGGAATGCCTCGCCAAAAGCGGTTGTAGGGATCATGTGCGGCTTCTTCGGCGCCCCATTTATCCAAAGAGAAGGGCGGATTGGCTACGACCGTATCGAATTTCATCAGTTTGTCGTCCTCTTTCAGCTTCGGATTGCGCAAGGTGTCGCCCCAGCGAATCACGGCATTGTCGAAGCCATGAAGGAACATGTTCATCATGGCCAGTGCCCATGTGCTGCCGTTCACCTCTTGTCCGTAGAGCGAGAAATTGTTGCTTCCCACCTCTTTACCGGCTTTAATGAGCAGAGAGCCGGAACCGCAGGTCGGGTCGCAGATTCGTGCTCCCGGTTTGCTTTTGGTCAGTTTGGCCAACAGTGTAGAAACCTCGGCAGGTGTAAAGAACTCGCCTGCCTTCTTTCCCGACTCGCTGGCAAAGGTGGATACGAGGTACATATAGGCATCTCCGATGATGTCGTTGTTTTCCAAGTGGGCTTCGTCCAGTTGCAGTTCGCTGAAATCGACCAGCAGGTTTTTCAATCGTGCATTCTTTTCTTTCGCTTCGCCTAGGTTGGCTGAATTAAAGCTGATGTTGCGGAAAATGCTGCTGCCGTCTTCGCTGCTCATTTTCTCCCGATTGGCATCTTCAAGGTCGGCCAATGCCATATCGATCAGCTCGCCGATATTATTGTCTGAACGGTTGTCATACAAATAATCGAATGTGCTTGTTTCGGGAACAACGAAGCGTTCGTGGCGCATGGAGCGGGCTGCCCGTTCCTTGTCGCCTTCGTATCTTTTCAGATACTCTGCATATTTTGATTTATAAACGTCGCTGACATACTTAAGGAAAAGCATTGTCAGGATGTAGTCCTTGTATTGGCTTGGGTCAATCACTCCACGGAAAGTGTCACAGGCTTTCCATACGACACGATTGATTTGTGACTGGTCTGTTTTGTTTTGAATTTCCATATCTTAATTTACTTTATTTTGTTCATTAATAATTGTTGTGTGATGCTCTGTTTCTTTTCGATGATTGCCAGTTGCAGCTCCATTTCTCTTTTGGATAAGTGGGCTATCGCCACAATTGTCTTTTGTTCTTCCAGCGAAGGAACAGGTATCTCCAAATTCTCCACCGCAGGCTTATGGATAAGCGGTGTGGCGCTGCCTGCTTGGTGGGTCTTAAAGTAAGTCATTACGGAAGGCTGGCGCAGAAACCAACAAAGGTAGTCGGGCATAACTGTCGATGTTTTCAACCGAATTACGAAAAAAGAAGTGGAGGCCACTGCTTTTTCTTGTCCGCGAAATACGACGCTTGAAAGATTCCCGCCTTTGGCGGCGAAAAGAATATCCCCTTCCTGCAACAAATTTTTTTGTATCTTTGGAGCGAGTGATACGCGGGAAGCATACTTCGTATTTACTGAGCCGGTGCAGTCTTTTGTCTGTATGTAAGCTACTTCTCCATCTGGAGTCGTTTTCTCATATACGCCAGATAGGATTTCTGCAAGCTCTTTTATGTTAGTTTTTTCTGTAGTAATCATTTTACTATTATTGTCGATGCTGCAAATATACACACTATTTTTTACTTTCCAAATAAAATTGCATGTTTTTTTATTGAGTAATTTGATTACTATTTACGAAAGTGGAAGCGGAAAGGTGTGTTGGTTAGAAGGTTTTTGACTAAGTGGGATGGGGTAATATGTTGATTTGGAATGCGCTTTTTATGTGATCTCTACGGCAGAAGGTGATTGTGGTGTCAATATGTTGTTTTTAGCGTAAGGCCAACGGTGATGCTTAAAGTGGCTCGTTCTCATCCTGATTCGAAACATTAATGGCTGCTATGTTCTTTTCATGAGTGCTAATTGGGGTGTGTTCTTGAGCTTATGGCTGGTATTAATTTAAGTAGTTCAATACAAAAGAATAAAATTGTCAGTGAAAAGTTTGATATTGAGAGGAAAATATAGTAACTTTGTGAAACCAAAGGGAAGAACAATGAAAACATTAAAGGACAAGCCATTATTGATGTCTGCTGCTTCTGTTGACAAAGGCGGTAAGGTTAATAACGTCCAGCAGCGTGTGATTAAATTGAGAAAGGTTACGATTGTGGAACGGGAACGTCTTCGTATACCTTCGTATCAGTATCTGCTTCCATGATGCAAACTTTAAAATATTATAAATCAAAATTTATAATGCGAAGTAAGGCTAATGACTCACTTCGCATTATTGATTTGTGGACTTTCAGATCTGATAAGAGTAATAAACGGTATATTGTCGAGGTTGAAGGGTTTGAGAAAGAATTTTATGGAATCAAGTTTTATTGGAAAGGTGTAGAGAAAAGTAAAAAACGATACTCAATGCTTACTAATGATTATGAGCCTCGAACAATTGTGCGCTCTTGTATTGAGGTTATGCTTGAGTATTATAGAAAGAATCCTCTTGCTTCATTTGGTTTTGTTGCAGCTCATGATTTGGAAGAAGATATTAGAGGTAAAAATATTAATATTGGAGCGGGCAGCCGTAGGTTTAGATTTTATCAACGAATGATGGTTAACTTGTTTGGCCCTGTTACATTCTGTCAAACGGCAGATACAACAAATACGATTTACTTGATGTTAAACATGAAGCAATTATCTACAGGGGCTGTTTCAATAAAAGATATTGAGAATAAGTTAAATCAGACATACTGTGGAGAATACATAGTCAATGAAGTGTCAGAGCCTTAATTGAGGTAATGCTTTGTGCCGGTTTTTTATGTTAATCCTTTAAAAGAGAGGAAAAACTCTATGCTATATAAAAACAAAAAAGAGCTACATCGCTGTAACTCTTTTTGTGTGGTGCCACCAGGAATCGAACCGGGGACACAAGGATTTTCAGTCCTTTGCTCT
>URMA01000047.1 GCA_900548875.1 uncultured Porphyromonadaceae bacterium
TATATGCCGATTATATCAGTCGGTTGTCCTATGAAAGGACTTTTTCAGTGCCCTCCTTTTCAGGCCTGCATTTTTTTGTGTCAATCCCTCTGTGTCCTAAAGAAACGAAAGCAGACAAGTTTCATTTGAGTAGCCAGACCCTCAAACTCTTTCGATTCAAATTTTCACAACACAATTATCTACATACTGATAATTACCACCTTATATTATAATACAAGAGATTACAAATTGGAATACGCACAAAACACACATTTCGCAAAGAAGCATAAACAAAATATTATATTTCATAGCGAAAGCATAATCTTTTATTTTGCATTCATATTTATTAATATATTTTTCATATTGAAAGTATTTAATATTTTTTAACACGTTCTAATTGCTTCATATTAAATCTTTTCCTAAATTGCACTCACCTTAGAAAAAAACTTAAAACCATTCTTAATCCTATGAATCAGTACATATTAGCACTAGACCAGGGCACAAGTAGCTCAAGAGCTATCGTTTTTAACCAAAAAGGAGAAATCTGCTCCACTGCGCAACGCGAATTTCCCCAATATTTTCCAAAGCCAGGATGGGTAGAACACAATCCTCATGAAATTTGGTCATCGCAAGCCTCCGTAATCGCAGAAGCCATTACGCAAATTGACATTACCGGCCTTGACATTGCCGGAATCGGAATCACCAACCAACGTGAAACGACGATTGTTTGGGACCGTGATACAGAAGAGCCCGTATACAACGCCATTGTATGGCAAGACCGCCGCACTTCTGAATACTGCGACCAGCTGAAAGCTGAAGGAAAAACTGATTTTATCCGCAACAAGACAGGCTTGATTCTCGACGCCTATTTCAGCGCAACAAAAATCAAATGGATTCTCGACAATGTGCCGGGAGCAAGAAAAAGAGCTGAAGCCGGAAAATTGATGTTCGGAACAGTCGACAGCTGGCTTATCTGGCGTCTGACCCGTGGCGAAGTTCATGTCACTGACGTAACCAACGCTTCACGTACACTTCTGTTCAACATCCACACCCTTCAATGGGATGACGAATTGCTCGAACTGTTCAACATTCCACGCTCCATGATGCCGGAAGTGAAGTCATCCAGCGAGATTTACGGACACACAAAGACCACAATATTTGCCCACAAGGTGCCCATCGCTGGTATCGCAGGCGACCAGCAGGCTGCCCTCTTCGGACAGATGTGTACAGAACCGGGCATGGTGAAAAACACCTACGGAACGGGCTGCTTCATGCTGATGAACAGCGGCGAAAAGCCAATCATGTCGAAAAACAATCTGCTTACTACCATCGCCTGGAAAATCGGCGACAAAGTGAACTATGCACTCGAAGGTAGTATCTTCGTTGCCGGCTCTGTCGTTCAATGGCTGCGTGACGGTCTCGGCATTATCCGTTCTTCTTCCGAAGTGGAAGAACTGGCATCTTCCGTACCCGACACCGACGGCGTATATTTCGTACCTGCCCTGACCGGCCTCGGTGCTCCGTGGTGGGACCCGTACGCTCGCGGACTTATCTGCAACATCAGCCGTGGTACGACTGCCGCCCATATTGCCCGCGCCGCACTTGAAGGCATTGCATTCCAGACAATGGACATTGTCAGCGGCATGGCCGACGATGCAGGCATTGAGCTGAAAGAACTGAAAGTAGACGGCGGAGCATCGCGCAACAATCTGATGATGCAGTTCCAGGCCGACATTCTCGGTATTCCGGTAATCCGTCCTACGACAACTGAAACGACGGCCCTCGGAGCAGCATTCCTCGCAGGTCTGGCTGTAGGTTATTGGGAAGACATCAATGAAATCCGCAATATGACAGGAATCGAACGCCGCTTTGAACCGTCGAGCGACAACGATGCCATCCAGGAAAAGATCAAAGGCTGGAAAGTGGCTGTTCAACGCGCACTGACAGAAAACAGAGAAAATTAACCTATAATCAACCAAATTTTACTACTATGGAAGTATCACTGTTCACAAAGTATGTTTTCGAATTTGTCGGAACATTAGTACTGATTCTGCTTGGCGACGGCGTTGTTGCCTGCTGCAATCTGAAAAAGTCAAAAGGTGAAGGCGGAGGCTGGGTCGTAATCACCATGGCATGGGGCTTTGCCGTAATGTGTGGTGTATTTATTGCCGGTCCGTTCTCCGGAGCGCACCTCAACCCAGCAGTGACGCTTGGCTTCGCACTCGTCGGAAAATTTGCCTGGGCCGCAGTTCCCGGATATATCATCGCACAGATTCTTGGCGGTATTGCCGGCGGTATTCTCGTCTACATGTTCTACAAGGATCACTTTGATGCAACAGAAGACAAGGCAACGAAACTGGGTGTATTCTGCACAGCTCCGGCAATTCTCAACAAACCGCGCAATCTGTTCTGCGAAATTATCGGAACATTGCTGCTCGTATTTGTTATCATCGTACTTGCTGAAAAGTGCAACTGCGCATCTATCGGCCTCGGTTCGCTCGGCGCATTCCCGGTAACCATGCTTATCATGGCCATCGGTATGTCGCTCGGAGGTACTACCGGTTATGCCATCAATCCTGCCCGTGACCTTGGTCCGCGTATCGCTCATGCCATCCTGCCGATTAAAGACAAAGGCGGAAACGATTGGGGATACAGCTGGGTACCTGTTGCAGGTCCGATGATTGGCGGTGCTTTGGCAGCTGGTTTATACTTCATACTGTTCTAAACAGCTCACATGTGAATTTTCACTCAATGCTATCACTATCGGAGTGGCCAACCCGGCCGCTCCGATTTTTTATTACCACATTCCACCATAACCATATATGCCATCCCCTAACCTACATACCATAACCGCCAACCCATAACCTATAATCCACAAAAAAACTGCCCCTCCGAAGAAAGGCAGTTTCCATCATTGTTATTTCAGCTATTTATTCCAACACATAAACGGCACACGGAGCAAAATCCATTGTTTCAGCGATTGTGACCTTCTTGCCGGAAATAACGTCGGTAAACACATCTCCCGGCTTCATGATTTCATAATAGCGGCTCATGTCGACAGCCTTGGCTTCGTCGTCCGTTCCATTCATCATCACAATTACACGGCGGTCGTCGGCCTTACGTTCATAAACATATAGGCCATTCGACGGCATATAGTGAAGCGTTTTTCCTTCCGACACGGCCTTGTTGCCCTTACGCCAGTTCAACAGGCGGCTCATAAAATCCCAAGCCTCATTCTGCTGAACCGTACGACCTTCAGCTACAAATTCACTGTGGCCGTCGCCCGGAAATCCGCCCGGCATGTCAAGACGAATATTTCCATCGGTCACTTTCTTGTTGCCGAACATCAGCAATTCCGTACCATAATAGATTTGCGGAATGCCGCGTGATGTCAGCAAAAATGTCTGCGCCTGCTTCCAGGAGCCGAGATTTTCCGGTTTCTCAAGCAGAAAGCGGTCCGTGTCATGATTATCAAGGAAAATCAGCAGATTCTTCGGATTGCTATAGACGAAATCCAGAGCCAGATGGTCGTACAGACGGTTCAGTCCCTCGCCCCACGGCAACGTCTTTTCCGTGAAAGCAGGACGGCAAAGATTAAGAAACGGAAAGTCCATCACCGTTTTCAGTTCCGTATCCATCGGGTTGAACTTGTTGCCTTTTTGCATGTAGGCAATACTCATTTCCGAATGCAGCCAGCTTTCACCCACGATATTGAAATTAGGATATTCCTTAGCCACACGGCGGTTCCACTCAGCCATAGCCGCCATGTCGGCATACGGATAAGTGTCCATACGGATGCCGTTCACCTTTGCATATTCAATCCACCAGATAGAATTTTGGATAAGATAAGTCATCAGGTGCGTATTTCGCTGATTCAAATCGGGCATTCCAATTGAAAACCATCCGTCTACCGTCGTTTCCAAATCATATTTGCTGCCATAAGGGTCATGGTTGGTGTTCAGTCGGAAATTAGTCTGCCTGTAACCCTTGGGCATTTTGGAGAAGTCATTTTTCATATTTTCAAGTTCCGACAGTTCGATGGGCGAGTTGAACCAATCCTTGCTCGGAGTATCAGCTATCCACGGGTGCGCTATACCACAATGGTTGAAAATCATGTCCATCACCACACGGATACCGCGACGATGGCATTCCTCAATCAGCTGCTTGTATTCCTCGTTGGTTCCGAAACGCGGGTCTACGCGATAGTAGTTTGTCGTGGCATATCCATGGTAAGAACCGCCAGGCATGTCGTTCTCCAATACCGGAGTCAGCCAAATGGCAGTAATGCCCAGTTCCTGAAGATAGTCGAGATGGTTCAGAATACCTTTCAAGTCACCTCCGTGACGGCCGTTAGGGTCATTTCGGTCAGCCTTTACATTGTATTGAAGGCTTTCGTTCTCATTGTTCGAAGGGTCACCGTCAGAAAAACGGTCGGGCATCATCAGATACAGCGCATCGCTTGAATCAAAGCCCACATACTCCTCAGCCTTACGGTCGCGAGCCAACAGCTCATAGTTCTTTTTGATTTTCTTTTTTCCGGCTTTAAAGGTAATCTCCATTGTGCCCGGCTTCGCTTCATCGCCCACCGTCACATAAATAAACTGATAGTTCGGACTGTCAAGGCGAGCCACCGAATCTATACGCACTCCCGGATAATTGATTTCGGGCACGGCATCGCGTATCCCTTCACCACTGACTGCAATCTGAAGTTGCTTTTCATTCATTCCTGTCCACCACATCGGGGGATTCATGGTCTCAACGGTTGCCGAAAATGCAGGCATCACACCCAGCATTGCTGCCGACAACCCCAAAAATGTCTTTCGTTTCATAGGTTCTTGTAAAATAGTTTTTTCGCCGGCAAAGTAACGAATTTTATTTTCCTACTCCTCATTTAAGGTCGCTGTTATTAAATAATGCTGAAAAAATATGTTATAAAACACATTTTTCTTCAATTTTTCTTGCATAGAACAAAAATACGCCTTATCTTTGCAGTGTAAAAAAGATTGTTAGCAGACCGGAAAACAAATTATAGGTTACAAACTCCAATAGGTTAGCAACCCCGGTCGATGGTTTTAAGTTAGGTTTTAGGTTTTCAGACGGGCAAGAGAGCACGTCAATTAAAAAATGAGCATTATGAATACTTTTGAATTGAACGCAATGAGAGTGAAAAGTATGCCTTCACACAGTTTTCACCCGAACGCATCATTAAGAGTAATGCGTCAGGGATATGTGGCAAACTTTAAAAAGGCACAATAATTCACTCCGCCCTTGCCAAAGTGGCAAGAATTGCAAAAAGCGGAAAATCGGATTCATTCCGATTATTATTTTTGATTTCTCATAATTATATAATATTTCAGCCTTGCAAAAGGCAAAAGCACAAAAGCGAAGCAACCAACTCGGTTACTTCGCTTTATTTTTTACTTTTTCTCTATCTTCAAATCTTTTTGGATTACTTCGCCGTTATCGGTCACGCCTTCAATTTTAACATCATATACAGTATTGTCGGAATCTGAAGCATAGAAAAAATCCGCCACACAGCCGGCGGCTATATGGCGGACAAATCAAATTCTATCGTTTCATTAAAGATAGTACAAATAAATATTGCCCTGTAGTTCTATCGGTTCCTCTCCATCAGCCTTGAGTTCGACCACTGCCGTGAAACTCTTCTTTTCCTTGTCAAGATTGCTGAATGTGACACTGCCCGATGCCGTTGTCTCCCAAAGCGAATTGACGAAGTCCAACTTTTTCTGCAAGACAGCTATATTGATATTTTCTCTCCACATTCTTTCAAATGGCAACGTGTGGGATTCCCCATACAGATTGTCCATCGACGTAGCAGAGAAATGGAATGTCTGACCATTAGAAATGTCGTCGATATCAAGATGCTTTATAAAAAGGTCCATTTCATAGTAGGTATCATCCTCCTGTTTGGCATTTACCGGCTTAAGAGGTGTAAATATGTGCAGCACCGGAGTTACATCGACAATCTCTTCTCCGACATAAAAATCATCGGAAAGCGATTCTACGCTCGGATAGTGACCAAACCTTGGCAAATAAAGGGATCTTTCCCTGTAAATATATTCTTCCCCGTTTATGGTTGCAGTGGCATAGTTAGGACTTAGATAATATCCTTCTTCATCCTTCTCTCCGCAGCCCGTAAAGCAGAATGTACAGAGAAACAGCAATACCCCTAATAAGAGTTTGGCGTTCATAGAACTATATTTTCAAATAAATACCAACTAAATGCGCAGTTCGTGCTGGCAGGCCTGCACCTCGGTGATGCTGCCCATGTGCTTGCCCATATCGTCGGACAATTTCACGCATTCGCGCCACTGCTGGTTGACATTCATCTTGCACTGCGACAGCTTCATCACAATGTTAGCCGGCTTGAAACCGGTGTCGTTGGTCAGATTCGTACCCACGCCGAACGAACATTTGATTTTGCCCTTGCAATAGTTGAATATGCGCAGGCACTTTTCAAAGTCAAGCGCGTTGCTGAATATGATGGTCTTGCTCATCGGGTCGATACCGAATTCACGGTAACGTGCCACCAGCAAATCAACAAATCCGATTTCGTCGCCGGAGTCGCAACGTACGCCGTCGAACAGCTTTGCCTGCTTGCGGCTGAGGTTGCTGAGGAACGATTCCGAAGTATAGGTATCGGCCAATGCCGTACCGAGGTCACCGTCGTAGACGTTCACCCAGTTTTCCAATGCCATATAGTTGGCATGCTTATAGCCGAATTGTGCGCCATGAAACATGAACCATTCATGCGGGTGCGTACCCATCATCTTCATGCCGTATTTCATTGCCAGGTGGCAGTTGGACGTTCCGGTACAGTATTTTGAATGTTCCTTGAGGTAGCGGACCACGAAATCCTGCACTTCATACGAGAAACGGCGGCGGGTGCCGAATTCCGAGAACGGCATGGCATTGCTGTCGGAAATTTCAATCTTATGGTCGAGCCGTTTCTGCATTTCCACATAATCGGGCTGATGACCGTAGAACGTGTTGCTCAACTCCGAAACGATGGCAAGCAGACACACTTCATAAAGCGTCACTTTATAAAGATAGTCGGTCACCTCCATCTGCAAATGCCCCTCTTCGTCCAAATGGACAAGCACCTTTTCCGGTTCAAACCGGAACGACGACAGCCATTCCCAATAAACCAACGGAAGGAAACGGCAGTGTTTCGACATATAGTCAAGTTCCTCAGGCGTGAGCTTCAATTCCGCCATTTCAGCGATTTCGCGCTTCAACACTGCAAGAAATGCATCGTCGTACACTTTCCGGTCGCGATCGGTAAAAACAAAGGTTCCCATGGCATAAGGGAACAATTTTATATAGGCATACGAAGTGGTGAACTTATACAGGTCCGAATCCAGTATAGATTTGATTGTCATAAAGTCCTTTTTTTATTTTTCCTAAAGATAGTGAAAGGTGAGTTGAGAGACAAATGAAAACGCAGTTTTCAAATTTGGCTATCCCGAACCGCATCCTATCATCTTCAAAGATACGAATAAAATTCAAACTGCCTGCATTTTCCGACAGAAAAACGGACAGCAGGGCCATATTCCCCCTTTTCCCGACATACGTCATGCAACGCCTAAAAAAAACGCAGGGCCGACAGACCACGCCTGCCCAGCCCTGCGCATATATCCAATTGCGGAAGTTCCGCTATTTCACAGCTACTTTATAAACAGCTTCACCGGCACGAACTACATACAGTCCGGCAGCGACCGGAATACGGAGTTCATTGCCGTTTTCTTCTGCTACAAGCTGTCCGCCAACATTGTAGACAGCCACCTTCAACGGTTCTACGGCAGAAACAACCACTTCGCCGTCACCGCCACGAACACTGATGCCCGACAATTCTACGCTGCCGACACCACCCTGTCCGCCTTCAGCAACAGTGATGTTGTCCAAATGGATATTGTTGACCTTTCCGGCAATACCCTTGAAGCTCAGACGAAGGTTCTTTTCGCCCTTGAATGCAGCCAAAGAAACAGTGTGCTTCATCCAGCCGTCGGCTTCTGCTCCGGAAACATTGATAGCCTCGCTCACTTCCTCAAAAGCTCCGTTGTTCTTCGATGCCTCAACGATCAAAGCATCGTCAGAAGCAGCACCGGAAGTATGGTAGACATAGAAGGAAAGTTCCGGTTCGTTCAGCGGGCTGACATCAATCTTCTCACTGGTGAAACGAACGATGTCACCGGCATTGTCCACCATTTCATTCATGAACGAAGCCATACCGCCGTCGTTGTCCTGCGGAAGAGCATCAGGAGTATAGCCTTTTTCACCGATACCCCATGCGGATTCCAGACCGACAACCTTTTCATTCATCCACCAGTGAGCCATACCGCCACCTACAAACGATTCGGCAAAAGGAACCGGGCTTGACGGACCGACAAACATCAGTTCCGAATAAGCACTTGCACCGATACCGGCTTCATAGGAAGGAGTTATCACATAGAACACATAAGTTTGTCCGGCACTTGTGTCAATCGTATTGTCGACAAATGTTGTTTCCTTGATGTTTTCAGCTACGACCGTTTCATTGTTGCGGATAATGGTATAGGTCATCGTTCCGTCGTAAAGTTCACCGCCTTCTTCGGCAGCGTCTGGAGCTTCCCAAGTCATTACACAGTTGTGGGCATCATCCTCAACAACCGTGAAATTCTTCACAGCACCCGGACGAGAGTATCCGACAATAACAGAAACTTCCGACGGGTCGCTCTTCAATCCGTTGGAATAAGCGTAAATCACATAAGTATTTTCACCCTTGACTGGTTCATTGTCAATCCATTCAGCACGGAGTGAACCGGCAACTTCACCGGTCGTATAGACTGGCTCTGTTCCACCCTTGCGGTACACTTCCATTTTGTCGACCTTGTTCATGTAAGAACCGTCGATGCAATAAAGCGGAGCATACCATTCCAAACGCACAATCAGCGCACCGGCATTGCCCGGAGTAGCCGTAAGGTTGTAAGGTGATTGCGGAGTCTTGGCAGAACGGTAGTTTTTCACTTCCAAATCATCGATTGTCAGTTCTGTACCGGTCTGGTTATTGTCAGCCGTAAGACCTACACAATAGTTGCCTTCCGACGGTACAATGATATAGCCTTCAATTTCGACATATTCCGTATTGTCGATAACGCGGATATCGCCGATTGGGCCCAGCGGTGTATGCTGTTCGTCGTTTGAGCAAAGAATCAGCATGATTTGTGCCAGTTTTGATGCGTCGGCCACACGTGCCTTCAACGAAACTCTCACTTCCTGTTCCGGCGACATGTGCAGACCGGGAGTATAGAGAATGTCCGGAGCTTCCGACTTCTTGGAAGATGTCCACTTCAGGCAACCGCCGTCCAAAGCAAACACATTGCCGTCGGCATTTCCGTCTTCCACAACACAACCTTCGAGAGCCGTTTCAGTGTCAAACGTATTGACATAAGGCAATTCCAGACGCTCGCCCGAAACGTAATGGTTTTCATAGGTCAGCGAATTTGTCAGCTCATAGCTTTCCGACCAGTCACGCCAGGTCCATTCCATCATTGACAGCTTGTTGCCCTTGTCATCATAAGTAAACTCACGTTTGTACTTATACATCAGACTCAACGATTCGGAATATTCAGCCTCTTCAATAATACCACCATGGTCGTCGTAGGCGTATGTCGTTTTACCTGTCATTTTCCATGTGTATTCGCCCGAACTGTAATCTATCGTATAGTTGTACGGAATTTCCTCCACCACACGATTGTTCTCATCATAGACACGCTCGATTTTCTTTACCGTCTTTTGCGAGCCGTCGGGATAAGTGCGCAACTGTTCTTCTGTAGACACATTTCCTTCGTAAGTGAACACACTTGTTGTTTTAGGAGTTTCATCCCATTGTCCAGTTCCACGGTTCCAGCTATAGTAGCTACGACCCTGTTCCTTACCGTCGTCACCATAGACAGAATTGTATTTACTGTCTTCGCGCAAATAATTGCCGATAAATTTCCATGCAGCGTTGTCCCAAATCCAATCTTCATAACTGATCTGACGCGACATGTCGTCATATCCGAACAACTCCTTCTCATTGTAGGTAAGTTCATCATCCACCAGTTTGTAAGTCCAACGTTCCGTCATTCTCGACAAATCGTCATAAACATAGGCAGTTTTTTCAACAACAGTACCACCGCCGTCATAAGTCAACACGTAATCCAATTGCGTATTTTCACCACTGACCGACAGCGAGCTGCCAAATAAGCATAATAAAGATACAACTGATAAAAAAGTCTTTTTCATAAGCATTACTAAAATCATTGGTTTTGCAAATGTATATATTTTCTCACAAATGTCTGCGGCAAAACAATATTTTATAATTTTGTGCAACTTTTGCGATGGCAAAAGACGTCTAATGGTAAAAAAGATATTCTACAATGAAACCAATATTATCTTCCTTTTTATTAATCATTGCCTGTTTGTGCTCTGTAGTTTCCGCTTTTGCGGCAAATTTTTCCGGGAAAGTAGTCAATAGCGCAGACTTGCAGCCCGTTGAATTTGCCAGCATCGCAGCTTTCAGTCTGCCCGACTCAACATTGCTGGCCAGCACCCTGACAGATGAAAAAGGCGAATTCACCCTTGCCTCGCCCACAGCAAAAGCATTTATAAGAATTTCAGCGATAGGTTTCACTCCGACATATATACCGTTTTCCGACAACGGCACCTGCACCATACACCTGAACGCCGACGGCCGACTGCTTGACGAGGTTACGGTGACAGCCTCACGGCCGACGACACGTATCGTGGGCAATGCGCTCGTCACCGACATAGCCAATTCCCTTCTGGCGAAAATAGGAACTGCAGCCGACGCGCTTGCCAATGTGCCGGGAATCGTCAAGGACAAAGACGGATTCAACGTTCTTGGAAAAGGCACTCCCCTCATCTATCTGAACGGTCGGCAGCTCCGCGACCTTTCGGAACTCGACCGCATCCGCTCGGAAGAAATAAAGTCGGTGGAAGTAATAACCAATCCGGGGGCAAGATATGACGCAACGGTCAAAGCCGTCGTAAAAATCCACACACTTCCGCGAAAAGGCGACGGCATCAGCCTCGACCTCAACTCCACCTACTCGCAATCGCAGAACGTCGACCTGCTGGAGAATGCGGGCATCAACTACCGCCACGAAAATCTCGACGTATTCGGCCGTGTTTCCTACAACCGCTACGCCTACCTGCAAGACAGCGAAATCAACCAGGACAACTATAACGACAGCCATTGGCATCAGTCGAACGACTACTACACTCACGGCGTGAGCCACAATCTTTTTGCCGAAGCCGGTTTCAACTGCCAGTTCAACGAATCCCATTCGACCGGCTTGCGCTATCAACTTTCGGCAACGCCTTCCGACAAAATGTGGAACGAATCGGCAAGCACGGTAGAAAAGGACGGAATGCCCTACGACAAGCTGCTGACATCCAATTTCACACAAATCGACAGCCGCCCCACCCATGCCCTCAACGGCTACTATTGGGGGAAAATTGGTATTGCCGAAATCGACTTCAACGCTGACCTCTTTTTTGAGAAGCGCACCACTCTCACCGACAACAACGAGACAAGCTCCGAAGGAAACGACCGCCTGCTTCATTCCACCAACGACGCAGAAAAACGCCTGTTGGCCGAAAAGCTTGTCGTCACCCTTCCTCTTGGAGGCGGAAATCTTCAGTTCGGAAACGAAACGTCGCACACGTTCAGCAACGACGACTATTGGATGAACGATGCAACGGTAGTTCCATCGTCCTTTTCCAAAATCACGGAACTGAACGCCGGCACATTTGCCGAATACACTTATTCTTTCCAGAAAATATCGCTGACAGGAGGCGTACGCCACGAATTTGTCAACTTCAACTACTACGAAAACGGAGTAAAAAAAGAAGAACAGTGCCGCCACTTCAACAACTTCTACCCCAATGCCTCGCTGACATTCCAGAACGGACAATTCCAGACACTTCTGAGCTACAACACGAAGACACAACGCCCGTCGTACACGCAGTTGAGCAACAACGTAAGTTATGTCAACCGTCTGACCATGCAGACCGGTAATCCTACGCTGGAGCCTACTACCGTTCACGACCTCACACTCACCGCTGTATGGAAATTCCTGCAAGCATCGTTGGACTATCAGCTTTATCGCAACGCCGTAGTCTATTCCAGCCGCCCGTTCGCCAACGACCCGTCAGCCGTGCTGCTTTCCTATGAGAATCTGGACCGCCTGCCGGTGCTGAGCGCAACGGTTTCGGCCAGTCCAACCGTCGGTTTCTGGAGTCCGACCGGCATTGTAAATATCCGCAAACAGTACCTTTCCGTAGAACATCTCGGCACGAAAACCGACATGAGCCGTCCCATGTTTACGGCAATTCTTAACAATGCGTTCCGACTACCGAAAGGCTTCACTGCTTTCCTGAATTTCAGATGGCAGAGTAAGGGCGACTATCAGAATGTGGCAATGACTCAAAACATCTATTGTCTGGACATCGCTGTCACCAAATCATTTTTCAACGATGCACTCACTGTCGAGCTGAAAGGCAACGACCTGCTGAACCGTAGCGGCGACTGCAATCTCCTTCGGACCGCCAATTTCCAAATTGCGCAGAACAACCGTTACGACCGACGGGAATTTGTGGCAACCATACGCTACAAATTCAACGCCACCCCATCAAAATACAAAGGCTCCGGCGCCGGACAATCGGAAAAAGACCGCCTGTAAAAAAATGTCCCGGCACATACATCTGTGCCGAGACAAATATACGAATGTTGCGAAAAATTCAGTTTACAGGCAAAGCATCAGTGTGGCATAAATCGGATAGCACACCAGCCAGACAATGGCAGAGGCGAGCGACCAGTAGGCGGCACGGTCGGATGCCTGCTTGGCTTTAAGATATTCGCCGCTGTTGTAAAGGTTACGCACACGGCTGGCATATACAACAGCCACAATACCCAACGGCATACAGCAAAGCACCAACGTAAGAATAGCCCATACAAGATTTGTGGGTGGACACACGCTTGTGTCATCGTCTTTTTCCAATTGCCGGCTTTCTTCCAAGCCCTTGCGATAGCCTGCCAAATAAGCGTTCTGCACTTCGAAAGGCGAAGCCGCATTATGTTGCGCATGAAAAGCGGCACCGTCGAAACGCGGCGGAACAGCCTCGGAATGGTTGCTTTCCGGCGTTTCCTCATGGATTTCTTCAGCGACTGGATTATCAGCATTCTCTGCCGACTCTTCCGAGGAAGTCTTTTCTTCGGCTTCTTCCGCTGCGGTTTCAGCCTGCACCACCTCGGCTTGCGGTTCTTGTTCTGGCGTTGCGGCAAACAGACTGTCGAACAGCGACAGCTCCCCTGCCGGAGTCCAGTCCTTCAGGTCAACAAACCACACTTTTGTATCAGGAGTTATGCCCATTCCGCGCAGTTCGTCCATCGTAAACGGGCCCAAACTCTCCCCATTGCGTATAATCCAATATTGCCTTTCCATAACTAAAATGCTTTACCAAATGCAAACTTACGGAAAATCCCCGGAAATACAACGCAATTTACAAAGAATAGAACGTTTTTACATTTTTGTCTAGCACATTGCGATTCTGTTCCATTTGAAACACATCCTGATATGTCAAGCATTCATTCAATACATGTAAATTTTCAGGTTTTGCAAAATCTCCCGACAGACCTTCCAGTTTCTTGCAAAGATAAGAATACACACGTCGGTAATCCTCCAAATGAGAAATACCTGCACCTTCTACCTTTGTATCAATTGCGCCATCCTTAAAATCGAACAGAATACAGCCCAAATACACATTCGAGCATTCATGTGTCCGTATAAAATTCAAGACACCCATATAATGAGATATCATTTGCTTGATTCCTTCACAATAGTGGTTTCCCTTTTCATTTGTTTTCAACAAGAAGTATCTACTATCCTGTCTTTCACAAACCAACCTGTCCAAAGATGGCTGATTGAATAACATTCGGTAAATATCGCCATAAACTGTATTAGATATATCTTTCTTTTGTCCCAAAGTCAGATACTCAGAAAACTTTGATTCCAGAAACAGCACATTTTTACTGGAATCCAATGTATCACCATCATAAAGCATGATATCCATATTCGAATTATGTTCCATTCCCTTTTCATCTTTCCCGACACAATTTTTATGTTCAAATTCCACATTCGTAAAGACCACTTCTTTTCCATTGAGTTCAAATGTAATAGGATTCTCTTTGCTGACGGAATAAAATGCAAGTAGAGACAATAAGGCAGACGAATGCAGTCTCTTTATTCTTTGGTCCTCATGATCGTTTTCCGATACAGCCAGTTCGTATTTTTGTTGGAAAGCATCTCCCAAGCAGAAAACTTTTTTCAATACTCCAGGCCCTTTTTCTCCTCTAAACATTAGAGAATTCTCCGAAACAGTATCTCTCCAAGGCGTTTTTTGTAATATACCTGTAATAGACAATAAAAATTGTTTATCCTCTATTTTCTGAAACTGTCTGTAAACTTTCTGATTTTTTGCGACTTCGTCAATCAAGTTACTTTTCATAGCATTTTAATTTATGATGTTAATTAATCTCTTTAGGCAATAGCTGCAATTGTTTGCCCCATTTTCTTAGCGTTGCATAAAATTCTGCGGTCGGAGCAAAATAGTATTCATAGATGACTGATTCTTCATTTCGGGCAATCATTTTTTGGCTTTTATGCAAAGGCAGTGTTTCCAAATAAGCCGCTGCCTGAACGGTTGCCTGAATTCTGATTGTTTCGGGTTGGATTCTGTCATCAATAACATGACCGAAACAATTCTCCACATCAAACCGCTCGTTTTCCGACGGTTCGAAATCAAAGGTTTCATCCAACGCCACAAGCCCAGTAATCCTGTCCAAAGCATATTGCTTCATCTTATCCTCGTCTTTTCGACGGGCATAGACATACCAGCGGTTCTCATACTGTTTGACAAAAAGCGGACAAAGATATAGGGTCGGTATTTTTCCTTTTTGAAAAGAAACATATTCCACTTCCAACACTTTCTTTTCACGTATAGCGGTAATGATGTTCAGCAGCCAATACCTTGCTGATGGCACATCCTGAATAATGATTCGGTCTTTGATACTACTCGACTCATAGAGGGCTGCATTAGCGGAAAAGCAGTCTAAAAGCCATTTTTTCACATCATCCCCCTCTAAATCTTCTGCATTCTCAATATAGTATTTAAAATCACCGCAACCCTCATTTTTGATTATAACACCAAAAATATCGGCAATCGCTTCCAAATGGTCGTGAAAAGTTCTTTTCGGGAAACCGGCACTTTTACTGTCGTTCAAAACGCTGTTTTCCCATTTTTCCACAATTTCAGCATACGACAACCTTTTATTGGCATACAGGACCGACACCAACCAGATATATCGTTTGTAAACATAGGAAGATGAACGTATTGATTTAGGATTAGACATAGGCTTGTTTTATTACAAAATAAGTATTTTTTCGTTTAACCTCCAAAAAGTTTTCAATAATGCACAAAATTCTTTTTATATTATTTGCACAGATTTATCACCCAACACTTTACTCAACTGTGCAACAGTCAGGAAATTATCACGTCCATCATCAAAATTCCAACGAGATGTCACCGACGTAATATTGCCGTCAGCATCCACCGACACCGCAATGATGGAGTATCCGTAATTGTCATAAGGATAATTGTTTCCCGGTATTGGCTTTTCATCTTTCCATCCTTCTCTCAAACAAAAATAAAATTTGCCGCTACCGTTAAACGTATGTTCATCGTAAGCCTTTTCCGAGTTAAGTATACACCAATCAGGTGCATATTTCTTATACTCAAGGGCTTCTTCAAACGAGCCAATCGGTATAATGCTATACGAACCCTGCCTAAGCTCTTCTTCGGGTTCACCCAACTCGATATTAAGAGTCTGTTGCACCTGTTCAAAGGAATCTCCATTAAAGTTTTCATCATAAAACTCATAAGCTGGTGAGTTTTTCATAACGCGCAACAACTTATTTATTTTCAACAAGTCAGACGGCTCATTCGGGTCGATTTGCCCTTCTACAATCCACCGTATGATACCTTGTAAATACTTTCTCATTCCGTCTTTCATGGACGGAATTCTACTTTCAATATTGTCGACAAAGAATTTTGCATCATTCTCAGCCAATCCTGCACCCATCAGTAAATTTACGGCGGCCGTTTTTACCCGTTGAGTTACACCGTCGGTTATTTTTTTAGCATACTCTTTTAAATCCATTCGTTCCATATTTTGAAACAATACTCACATAAAGCCTTACCACATGATAGTAAAGTTAATAAAAATTTCTTGCAAATTAGAGTTCCGCCAGTTTTCGAAGCGGAACTCTAACAACATACGTTCTTTTTCCTCTATCTTTCGCTTTTTTGATTGAATCGCGGGTGCCCTTTGAGGTTTCAGAAGGAAAAGCAATCACAACATCTGCATCCTCAACAATCAGCGTATTTCTCACCAACGGAGCACTTCGACCGTATCTTTCATACTGCGGCAAATATTCCGTCAACGGCAACTTTCTTTCATTGGCATACTGCCGTGCATACGAGTCCACGCCTTTTGCTCCGCCAGAAACGATTCTTGTCGGAACGATTTCATACAATTTTAAAATCGCTTCCAATTTGCCTACAAATTCCTCATAAGAGATTTTTTTCTCATTTCGTGTTCCTACAATTGCAACTTTCATTTTCTCAATTTTTTTTAAACCACATCAATTATTTGTTGGCAAAAATAGAAGGGTTCTATGCGGTAATTCCGCATAGGATTTTAAAATACAACTTAACATGACCAATATTTTACATCCAACCATTTTGCACAGAATTTTTTTATCAATATCTTTGCCTGAAACTTACCACAAACCCAACAATGAAATCTACAATGAAAACAAAATTCCTTAGCATCGTCGGTTCTGTTTGTCTGATAGCGGGGACTATGGGCTTCGTTTCATGCAGCGAAGAGGATGAACCTAAAATGCCCGTTGAACTGACGCTGTCCACCAACGAAAAATCGGTCACAACCGACCAACTCACCTACGAATTCGACGTCATTTCCGGCAACGGCGACTATCAGGTCGAGGTTGCAAACAGCACAGGCTATTCACAGGGAAAAGCGACCGTCAACGGCAACCACATAACCGTAGAACTGGTTGACCGTGACACGTACCTGACCATCACGGACAAGGAAGGCAAACAAAAGAATCTCACCATCATTACCACGCATCCGTCGCTCGAATGCAATTGGTATCAGGTTCTCGCCATATATGGATGCACTTACAATATGGACTGTGAATATGGCACCGGCGAATACAGCATCACAGAATACGGTTCAAAGCATGCCGTATCGCTATCATTGGACAAGAAACACAAGATAGGCATTAAAACCCTTCTTCCCAATACGAGCGAAAAATGGATTCTGAACGACAGCCGCGGCTCAGTGCTTTATCTTGATGTGACAGTCAGCAACGGCCGTGACATAACTTCCAGCGAACCGGTTGAATTCAAGGCTAAGAAAGCAGAGCAAATCCACTTTCCGCTGAAATTTGGAGAAGGCCATTGGTCTTTTGTCTCTCAGGCTGAGAAGAATCCGTTTATTCTGATAATGAAAAAAACCGAAGGAATGGATGCCGATGTGCTTCAAGTCAAAGTATGGGAAAAGGACGAACCGATGCCGTTCGTTCTGGAAGACACCGCAGGAAACCGCGCTAACATTACCATCATTCCGCAATAATTCTGCAAAGACAACATACAGAAAGCCGGCCTCTCAAAAGCCGGCTTTTTCATTTCATGCCGGTACGGTTTCTGGAAAAATGTTCCATTGGTTTCTTTTTCTGTTCCCCTACAGCCACCCTCGAAATGAAAAGCAGCTACGAAATCCGCTGGTTTTCAAAAATAATTGTAACTTTGTAAGTTGGAATTAATTCACGAACGAACTGAAATGGATCAAAATAGAAAAATACGTGTCGGTATCACGCACGGCGACATCAATGGTATCGGCTATGAAGTCATTTTAAAAACGCTTTCCGAACCCCGCATGCTGGAGCTCTGCACTCCGATTGTCTACGGTTCGTCGAAAGCTCTTTCCTATCACCGCAAGGCGCTGGAGCTGCCCAACGTGAACTTCAACATGGTGCCTCGTGCCGAAGAGGCATTGGAAAACGCCAACAACCTGGTGGAAGTGCTCGACGGTGAAGTGAAAATCGAATTGGGCAACGCCACTGAAGCTGCCGGAAAAGCCGCACTGGCATCATTGAAACGTGCCGCCGACGACCTCCGCAACGGCATTATCGACGTGCTCGTCACCGCTCCTATCAACAAGAACACCATACAGAGCGAGGAATTCCACTTCCCGGGACATACGGAATATCTGGAATCACGCATCGGTGAAGGCAACAAGTCGCTGATGATTCTTTGCAACGACAATCTGCGTGTAGCGCTTGTCACTACCCACCTGCCCATCGCCGAAGTTCCGCAGGCCATTACAAAAGAAGCCATCGTCGAGAAGCTAAGCATTTTCAACGAATCGCTTGCCCGCGATTTCGGCATCATCAAGCCGCGTATTGCAGTGCTTTCCCTTAATCCGCACGCAGGCGAAAACGGCATGCTCGGCAAGGAAGAGAACGAAATCATCACTCCGGCCATCGAAGAAGCCTACGCCAACCGCATACTTTGTTTCGGCCCGTATGCAGCCGACGGATTTTTCGGAAGCGGCCAATACAGCCATTTCGACGGCGTGCTCGCCATGTACCACGACCAGGGACTGGCTCCGTTCAAGACCATTGCCATGGAAAGCGGCATCAACTTTACGGCCGGACTGCCCTACGTGCGCACATCGCCCGACCATGGCACGGGCTACGACATTGCCGGAAAGAACATGGCCGACGAACAGTCGTTCCGTCAAGCCATCTACAAGGCCATTGACATTTTCCGTTGCCGCGAAAGCTACTACGAAATGCGCAGCAATCCGCTCCGCAAACAGTACTTCGACAAGAGCGGCGACAAAGAAGTGCTCGACCTCACGAAAGAGGACAATGACACTCCGGAAATCCTGAACGATTAATTTCTTGAAAATTACGATATGAACTACGCAATAATCGCTGCCGGCGAAGGCTCACGCCTGGCACAAGAAGGGGTTGCCAAGCCGAAACCGCTTGTCGACATCAACGGCGAGCCGATGATTGGACGGCTCATCCACCTGTTTACGCGCTGCAACGCCGAAAGCATCAGCGTGATTGTCAACGAAGAGATGCACGAAGTGCGCGAGTATCTGGAAAGTCTGACGCTCGACGTACCGTTCCGGCTGGTAGTGAAATCCACCCCCAGCTCAATGCACAGCTTCTATGAGCTTTCACGCGTCATGAAGCCGGGACGCTTCTGCCTGACCACCGTCGACACCATCTTCCGCGAAGACGACTTCCGCCGCTACATCGAAGCCATGGAGGCCGCAACCGACTACGACGGCATGATGGCGGTAACCTCCTACATCGACGACGAAAAGCCGCTCTACGTGGAAACAGACAGCGACCTGAACATCACCGCCTTCCGCGACGAAGCCTACGAAGGAGCCACCTACATTTCCGGCGGAATCTATGCCCTTAACGAAAAGGCCATCCGCATTCTGGAACAATGTATGGCAAACGGCGTTTCACGCATGCGCAACTTCCAGCGTGCCCTCGTGGCCGGCGGACTGAAACTGAAAGCCTATCCGCTCGGAAAAATCCTCGACGTGGACCACGCCGGTGATATCGAAAAGGCAGAAGCCTTTCTTAACGGAAAAGATTAAATTCGAAAAGAGATAAACCAATATTATATGGCAGAAATAGTTATTGCCGGCATTATGAGAGCCGGAGCCTACTCTCCTAACCACATCGGCAACGATGCGGCCATTTTCAACGCGACAGCCGACCAGCTGAGAAAGCGCGGCTGCACAGTAAATGTCTATAGCGAAGAGCAGTTCATCAGCGGGAAAGTGTCGGAACGCATCATTCTGAACATGTGCCGCGAAATGGAATCCATCCATCTGCTCCAGAAAATGGAAGACGAAGGACGAATCGTCATCAATTCCGGCTACGGCATCGAAAACTGTACGCGCGAGCGTATGACACGCATCCTTATCGGCAACAATATCCCGTACCCCGACAGCATTATAGTCAACACCAACGAAGCAGTCATCGACGAGCTGAAAAAAGCCGGCATCAACAACTGCTGGATCAAGCGCGGCGACTTCCACGCCATGCACAAGGAAGACGTGAGCTACGTGCGCCATGCCGAAGAAGCTCAGGAAGTGCTCCAGGAATACTTCTACCGTGGCATTTCGAGAGCCGTCATCAACCGCCACCTCGTGGGCGATCTCATCAAGTTCTACGGCATCCACAATTCACCGTTTTTCTTCTGGTTCTACCCGTTTGACGACGGACACAGCAAATACGGACTCGAAGCCATCAACGGAAAATCAAAAGGCATCGACTTCGACATCGATGAACTGAAAGACATCTGCCACCGTGCGGCCGAAGCCCTCGACGTGTGCATCTACGGCGGCGACTGTATCGTTTCGCCGGAAGGAAAAATTGAAATTATCGACTTCAACGACTGGCCCAGCTTTGCGCCCTGCCGCAACGAGGCAGCGCCTTTCATCGCCAAAAGCGTTCTGGGTATCATAAAAGACAAACTTAAAAACAGCGACAAATGAAAATAAACGGTAAAGAGGTGTCCTATAAGGACTCCTTAAAGTCGATGGACACGGAAGAAACCATCGATCTGATGTTCTATCGCCCTATCGGCTTTGCCTGGGCCGTGCTTTTTGCCAAACTTGGCGTAAAGCCGAACGCTGTCACCATCGCCTCCATTTTTCTCGGAGTTGCTGCCGGAGTCATGTTCTATTTCAGCAACATGTGGCTGAACGTCATCGGCATGCTGCTGCTCATCGGCATCAGCGCGGCCGGCATCTCATCGGCATCGACGTTTTTGTCGCTGATCGGTTTTTCCGTCGTCAACGACATCCTGCCCGGCGCCGGGGACGACCGCAAAAAGCTCGCACGCTCCCGCTGGGCGATGCTGGCGGTGAGCCTCGTCGTGCTCGTGCTGGCGTATCTCAATCCCCCGCACATCTTTCTCATCATGTATTTCGGCGGCACCGTCATCGCGAGCGCGTGGCCTTCGGCAGCGTGTGGAGCCGCCGTCTGAGCCGCTGCGGCGCGTATCTTGGCATGCTGCTCGGCTTTCTCGGCTGCGTGGGCGCCAAGGCGATCTATGCCCTGCGCGGCATCACACCGCCGGTCTGGGCGGACGCATTTTTCATCGGCATCGTGCTGAGCGTCATGTTTATCTGCGCGGCGGTGCTGATCATCTACTATAAGCAGCTGTGCGAGGGCTATGAGGATCAGCCCCGGTTTGCCATCATGCAGAAGGTGGGCATGACGGCGGCGGACATCCGGGCCGGTACGGCCCTGGCGCTGCTGGAGATGCTTGCCTGCGGCACCACCAGCTTTTCCGACATGTATTTCTTCCCCTGGGAGGCGGCGGAGCTGGTGGCGGAGTGCGGCATCAAGGCCAACCTCTGTTATCCGGTGCAGGCCTTTGACCCGACGGATACCTATGAAAAGAATGAGAGCGCCCGCAAGCTGGAGCGGTTTTACCATGACTGGCACAATGCCGCCGACGGCCGCATCCGGGTGGAGGGCTGCCTTCACGCCGAGTACACCTGCAATCCCGACGTGGCGGCGGGG